>JBILFF010000144.1:0-4657 GCA_044351695.1 Bdellovibrionota bacterium | reverse complement strand
AATCAAACCCGAGCGTGCTGCTTCTTTAATCTCATCTAAATTTGCCGTGTCTAAGAAGATTTTCATAGTTTAGGGGTAGTGTGATTTTGTTTACTTGTAAATCTTTGTTCCAGCCGATCCCAACACTCTTTATGATGACGGTACGGCATGATCATGATCAATTCCATAAGGCTTTGGGTGATGCCCTCGGCTGTTGAGGTCGGTACCGATTGGGTGCCGATGATCTGGTTTGTTGCTTTATGGGTTATGGTTCTGTCGGCTCTGATGTTTTTCTTTCAATGGAGTCGTCAGCGCCGCGAAAACCCAAGACCTGCAAACGAGTCTTTTGAGACTCTATCAAAGTCGGGCAGTGAAAAGAAAAGCAGTGAGCCATCCAAAAAAACAGGGGAGGTCAAGCCACCTCCGACCGTGCATAAAAAAGTCGATGCGGTTTTGACCGAGAAAACTCGAGACGAAATGTTTGAGATGATCTCTCAGGTAAGGTCTCTCACACAAGAGATCCAGCGTCCTAAGCCCGAAGAGCTTGATTTGAGCGATGATGAGATTAAAAAGCTCAACGAGTCTGGTGTGGTGAGGGGTTTGATTGAAACGCTGATGACAGAAGTTCAGATTGAGGAGTCGAATGGTCATAAGTTTTCAAAAATGACGCTCGATGCCTCTTTGTTTTTTGACGAATCCGATGTGGATTTTTTTGAAAAAGAGTTTGGAGCGCAAACACAAGAGGAGTCGAGAAAATGAAATTAGATTTAGTCATCTTAGGAGCGCGAAGAACGCCAGTAGGAACGTTTCTAGGATCTCTAAAAAATAAATCGGCTGTTGAATTGGGTGTCATCGCATCTCAAGCCGTCGTCGCAGAGACTCAAGTGGAGCTGTCAGATTTTTCGCACTCTATTTGGGGTAACGTTTGTAGTTTTAGCTCGGCCGATGGTCCCTACTTAGCACGACACATCGCTCTTCGAGCGGGCTTGCCTCAAAGTGTGGGGGCAGTAACGATAAACCGTCTTTGCGGCAGTGGATTTGAAGCCATCTCTCAGGCTCAGGCTTATGTGCCCGAGGGGCCTGTTTTGGTCGGCGGTGCTGAAAATATGTCGATGACGCCTTTGATTTTGCGGGGGGCCCGCGAGGGATTTAAATTTTCGATGCCGCCAACCTCCGTAGATTCTCTTTGGGAAGCTCTTACCGACCAATACGCGCAAATGCCGATGGGCAAGACGGCTGAAAAGTTAGCGCAAGAGTATTCGATTTCACGTGAAGACTGTGATCGCTGGGCGGTGATGAGTCACCAGCGAGCGGCGGCTGCAGTCGATTCGGGTTTCTTAAAAAAAGAGATCGTTCCGGTAGCATTGAGTGCCGACAAGAATTTTGATTTCGATGAGCATATTCGTCGCGACAGCAGTTTTGAGAAGGTCAGTAAGCTCAAGCCTGTTTTTGGTGGAGTCACTACCGCGGCGAATGCTTCAGGAATGAATGACGCCGCAGCAGCACTGATTGTTTGCTCATCGGACTACGCACGTCGTTGGTCTCAAAAAACAGGCTTGAAACCTTTAGCCCGCGTTGAGGCAGTGGTAGCGGCGGGATGTGATCCCACCAAGATGGGAATTGGTCCGGTGCCTGCGATTCAGAAGCTCATGCACGAACTCAATTGGAAATGGAGTGATGTCGATTATATAGAGGTCAACGAGGCCTTTGCGGCTCAAGTGCTTTCGGTAAAAAAAGCCCTCGCTTTAAGCGATGAGCAACTCAATCCTCATGGTAGTGGAATCTCTTTGGGTCATCCTTTGGGTGCGACGGGAGCTCGAATTTCGACGCATATCGCGCACTGGGTTGCCGGCAAAAACGCCAAAAAAGCGATTGGTTCGGCATGCATTGGTGGCGGGCAGGGGATTGCTATGGCCTTCACTGAAGTTCTATGAAAATGTTTTCGTCTTAAAAAGCCTAGAAACATTGGGACTTTTTAAGACGCCACTCCGTTCACTACGAATTGATCTGTGGCTCTTCCTGACATTTTATTGACTCGATTCTCAGCACCTAAGTGAGGGTTGATAATTTGGAGATAGCTCAACGTTGCTGAGCTTTGTTTATCTTTCGTAAGCTGTTTAATTTTATGGGGAGTAGGGTCGATGAAGATTATCAGTAGTGTGGCCTGTCTTGTTCTAGTGCTTTCATTAACGGCATGCTCAGGCTCGGGAGGAGTCGGTAGTAAAGTAAATTTGGGGTCGCTTCCAAGTGCGTCCGGTTTGGTGGCTTCCAACATCGGCTCAAGTCAGAGTGATACAGGACTCAGGGCTGCTGTTTCTGGAGAACCTCCCGTCGTGAGCCAGCTAGAATTTACACACTTTTATGGTGACCTGCTGGATCGAATGTCGGGCGGCGACGATTCTGGAAAAGCATGTGAGAATGAGCTTCAGGAGTTCTTTGGTCAGTTCGCAGATGGAATTGGTGGCGATACGGCTTGTTGGATGTCACAAGCGGTTGGCGGCGCGGTGAGCAATCTGATGAGTAATTCATCGAGCCTTTGTTATTTGAAAAACATTCCGTTGGCAGAGTCTGGTGTCACCATTTCACCAGCAGGTTTATCGCCCGACTCGATTTTTGCAAAAGAAGCGGCAGATAAAGTCGTAAAGGTAAGCATTCAGGAGCCTGTCGGAGAGGGAGAGACGGATGAGACTATTGAGATGAATGTGTTCATTAAGGTATCGGGTTCCGATAACGCTGACGTAGGAGCAGATCGTTATAAAGTAACGCTCTGGTTCTGTGAAGGGGGCAACGAGATCTCAGGCTATGAGACTTTTTTAGTAGATACGGCGGCCAAGACTTTTGAGAGTTCGGGTGTGAATGACGACGATTGGGGCAAAAATTCTTTTGCCACATCCGCTTTTATTAATATTGCATCGGACGGCACGGTGACTTACGACACGTCGAAAGCTCGTTCAGCGACGGTTCAATATGAAGGAGGAGACGGCAACAAAAACAAATCGATGATTGAGATATCGGGCGATAATATTCTTACCGCTCGAGATATGAATGAGAGCGATAGCTGGGGGAGCAATAAAAACTTTTCGAAGGCCGAGATTGCTGGCGAAGGGGTGAGCACGCTGAAATTTTTGCAAGGGGCGATTCGTGGTCGGAGCATGCCTCCAGAGGGGGAGAGCTGGGACCCTCATAACTATTTTGGCGCGGTCGAATGGCAAAACACTGTTTACCGGTCCGTCGGCAGCTCCAGTTTGCTTACTGCGATTCCGAGCAATTATGTGGATGCCGAGTTCTTTTCGACCGGAGCATCGGTTGAGTCTGATTTTTCGGGCTTGTCTTGCGATGAGCCAGCGACCGTAGAAATCTCGATGGATTTCGGTGATCCCGGCGTAACTGCTATTCAAGCAGTATGTGAGTCCGATCGTTTTCAGTGGTCGAATATCTGCTACAGCAGCGAGGTGAATGATATTCGAGACATCGTCAATGCTTCTTGGGAGAGCGCTGATTTGACTTGCGGAAGCTGATCTTAAGTTTTTGTCAGGCTAGAAACTGAGCGTTCAACAGGCCCCCTCTCTGGGGGCCTTGGTTTTTTGTTCTCTCGACGCCCCGCGACTAGAGAAACTTTTATTTACATGTAAAATGAATTTGCAAGGAGTGACGGGGGGATGGCAGGACAAGCACTTAATTGGAATCGTCTTGAAAATTTGCGTGCGCCCAAATCTTTAAGTGTGGCCCTTCAACAGTTAGGGATCGCACGCATTGAGGTCACTCGACGCGAAATGCGATCCGATGATCCTGAAGCGGGCTGGATTACTCTGCCCTTGTGGCTCAAGGGCCAGCATCGCTTTATTGAGCGCGTTCAAAAGCATGAGGTGGGCAGCGAGATTCTTCGTCGCACGAGACAAGATGTTCAAGAAGAAAGTGAGCGGCTTCAAGAGACCATTTTTAAAAGTAATGGTATCGGGCTGACCGAGCTCTGTGTCCCCATCGTTTTGGCTGGTAATCGAATCGGGTTCATTCATGTCAATGGTTTTGTGACCGAGCAACCACCGCCCGGAGATGTGGTTTTGCAAGAGCGGCTGCGTGTGCTGATGCTCTCTGAGTCCGAGATTGTTGAGGCCATTCAGGAGTGGCGAGCTCTTCCTCATTTTTCTGCAGACAAGCGTCAGATTGTGGTTCAGATGCTTGAGATTCTGTGTCGAGAGATCGTGCAGTTTTTCGAAGAAGACCTCTCGGCGCGTGAGCGCGAAGAGGCGGTCAGTCGTCATACGTTTAATCAACTGGTGACCACCTATCCGCCGCTCCGCCAAACCCTCAAACGCCTTCAAAGTTTGGCGGATAGCGATTCAAGTGTGTTGATTTACGGCGAGTCGGGAACCGGTCGAGAGCTTTTAGCAAAAATGATTCATGAGCGTAGCCATCGCAAAGACAAAACTTTCAAAATTCTTCATTGCTCCTCAGTGACCGAGAATCTGCTTGAAGCTGAGCTCCTCGGATACGAAAAAGGAGCCTTCGCCGGGGCCTATTCCACTAAACAAGGTCTCGTTGAGCAATGCGCAGGCGGGACTCTCTATCTCAAAGAGATTGGAGATTTAAGTCTTTCGATGCAGCTCAAAATTCTCAAGATCATCGAGGAGCAAACTTATACCCGCTTGGGCGGGGCGGAGCTTTTAAAGTCTAATGT
>JBILFF010000150.1:0-4401 GCA_044351695.1 Bdellovibrionota bacterium | reverse complement strand
CGAGTGGTAGCTTTGACGGCGCGCAACTTAAGAAAGTTAATCGGTCTCGGCACTTTTAGAGAGGACTTATTTTTCAGGCTAAACGTCGTTGAGCTTGAGATTCCTCCTCTGCGTCAGCGACGAGAAGACATTGCCTTGTTGGCCGAGCACTTCTTGCGACAGTTTTGCGCTCAAATGAAAAAAGAGGGTATTCAGTGGAAAGAAGAAGCCCTTCTTCGACTTCAATCGCATCCTTTCCCGGGCAATGTTCGTGAGCTCAAAAATGAAGTCGAGCGTATTGTCGCCATGAAGGACCCGCACAGTTTTATCGACACCAGTGATTTGAGTCCCAAGGTGATTGAGTCGCTCTCGCCCATTGAAGAGATTGAGAAAGGTCGAACTCTCAAAGATATCGTCGATACTTACGAAAAAAAGATTATCTCAGAGGCGCTTGCCAAGTATCACTGGAACAAGTCTCGAGTCGCAGAGCTTTTTCAAATCACTCGCCAGGGCCTCATGAAAAAAATCACCAAGCATCGTCTCGATAAAAGAAAAAATATCTGACTCCTCAGACGGGGCCGCACAAACTCAAAATTGAATTCAAAAATGGTGGTTGGGGGCAGAGTCGAACTGCCGACCTAGGGGTTATGAATCCCTCGCTCTAACCGTCTGAGCTACCCAACCGAGACTCCTATCCATGCCGCTTCGTCCAAGTAGGGTCAAGTGTCAAAACAGCTTAAAGTTCATTTAAAAGGCTTATGACTGGGTTTTAACCCCACCTGCCCGAATGTGCCGCAAGGCGTTATACTTTATATAAGGGTGATTGGGCATGTTTATTGGTTTGGGCGGCTATAGTCCGCAATCCATCAAAAAGCATAAGAGACAACAAGATGCTTCTGCCAAGAAGCATCGCCAAAAAAATAAAAAAGCGTCTCCCGTCAGTATGACTACTCCGCGCCCCGAAGGCAAAAAGGCCTTTGTTTGGGATGCCTATTATATGGCGCATCGACTTGAGCAGAATTTGGAGAAGCTCGAAAAAAGTTTTCAAAAAATGGCAGCTCTTGTGCGGGCGGGCTTGGAGCTCACCAAGACCGATAAAGATAGAAAGGCGATGACCGCCGAGTTACGAGCGCAGATTCCTCTTTTTGATCAGGAGGTTCGAGAAATTAAACTGGAGGGCCATTCCGTCTTTGAGCAGGGCTTTCAAAAAACTCTTCCGCTCGCCTCAGATACTGGTGAGGTGGTGAAGTTTGAGATCGGTGTGTATACATCAGCATCGCTTCAACTCAGAAATTTGAATATCGACTCCGTAGTATCGGCTCGAAAAGCAGATAGTGCGATTGCTTTGGCTCAAGAGCGCATCGACGCACTCAAGGAATCGCTGAAAATGAAGACCCATTTTTTGGCCTTGAAGCGAAAAACTGTTGGGATGGAGCAGCCTTTCTTTGATCCGGCCGATGATGAAGCCGCGCCCGAAGAGAAAGCTTCTGAAGAGGTGGTCGAAGAGCTTGCAGAAATGAGCAAATCGGTCGAGCCGTTAAATGAAGAGATTAATCCTGTTTATGCAAGCTTAAGAGATGTTCAACAACAGAAAGCTGAGGATTTGGGGCGCACTCACGGTCTTTTAATTCGAACTCGGGGCTAAGGCTCTGAAATTGATGCTTTATTTTCGCTTTCTTTCAGCCAAACTCAAGATTCGATACAATAAAGAGTGCGTATTTTGACTCTCAGTCTTTTAGCTGTCTCGCTTACCGCTTGTTACAATAAAGAGTTCAACGAACCAGGAAAGGTGTCTTTCGAGAGACGTCCTACCGAGCGTGCGTTTGACGCTGATATTCGAAGAACGTGGGCAGCTGTCGAAAAAGTTTTTGCTCGATTTTCTGTTGCAGAATCTCGAGCCGAGTCGGGCAGTGCAAAAGCTTACTTGGTCACCGATTGGATTACGGGCAAGAGTGACGTGCTCTACTCAGGCTTCGATCGAAGTCGAGTGCCATATACGATTCGATACAAACTTTATGTTTACGTTCAAGGCTCTCGCGGACGCACAAAAATCACGATTAAAAATGTAGAGCAGTACCGCGACGATGTGATTACCGCAGGTGTCGATTTTGACGGCAGCATCATGACGTGGATTCGCACAGAGTCGAGTACGCTAAAAGAGGCCACACTGCTCGATGAAATCCAAAGAGTTTTAGAAGATAAAAATTTTGCTCCAAGCCGTTAAGAGTTCAGGCTTTAATTTGGCGGCGAGAGTCTTTGCTCTTTTGCAATTTTTTCAATCGATGAAATCCAGTCTTGATTTAAGCCTTGGTTGCTAGTGCCAAACAGCTTAGTTCATAGAGCACGCGCGCACCCACGATGCCATCGTACTCCCCAGATCCGACCTCCACTAAATCAAAGCCGACGAGTCGTTTTTTGGATCGAACGACTTCTCGAAGAAGATAAATCAGCTCCGCGTAGCTTAATCCGCCAGGCACAGGCGTTCCGGTTCCGGGGCAGTAAGTGGGATCTAGTCCATCGATATCGAGAGACACATAGACTTCGTCAGAGAGCTTCGAAACAATCTCTTGCGAAACACGAGCCCAAATCTCGCCTTGGGCTTTGCGTTCAAAAAGATCTTTATCTGTAAAAGCCCTGAGCTTTGGATTTGTTTTCGAGAATTCAAACTCTTCTTCGCAAAAATCGCGCAAGCCGACTTGAACAAGCGAATTGATCGGGAGTCGAGTGGCCACGTTATACATGATGGAGGCGTGCGAATCGGTGTAGCCCTCATAAGCTTTTCTCAAATCAAAGTGCGCATCGATATGCAAAATGCTCATGCGAGGATGCTTTTGAAAGCTGGCTTGAATAGCGCCAAAGGGCACAGAGTGATCGCCGCCTACAATACCGACGATTTTGTTTTGCTGAAGAAGGTTGTGGGTTTGCTCATAGACCCAGTGATTGAGTTGAGCTGAGGCCGTGTTGACTTGCTCGAGATGTTTTTGTGTTTCATTGGCGCGATCGATTTCGACCCATTGTCGCGCTTGCTGATTCAGGCTTTGAATGCGAGTCTCTTCGGCAGGCATCATGAGGCCTCGCTCCCAAGCTCGAGAAAAAAGAGGATGATATAAATCGACTTGATGGCTTGCCTCAAGAATCGTTCTGGGTCCCTGAGCTGTGCCCGTGCGGTAGGAGGTGGTTGCTTCAAAACCTACCGGCACTAAGACCAACTCAGCATCGGTGAGAGAGAAGTCGAGGCCAAAAATTCCAGAATCGGCCGCAGCCTTTGCATTCGGATCAAATCGAGTCATGGCCATGGGATTAGCACGATGTGTATGACTTCTCACGGGCATTTCGTTTGCCATCGTCGGGGCGAAGACAATTTGGTCGGTGAGAGCATTAAAACCAACCCCGTGGCTCCGAGGCTTTAGGCGAAGACGGCTCTCGACTTGAGGGGGTGAGATATTCGGGACTTTTTCTGCCTTTATGGCCTTGCGGGACTCTGCGTTTTGGGATTTAGTGGCCGTTACTTGGTACCGCGGGGTGGAGCAGCCTGGTAGCTCGTCGGGCTCATAACCCGAAGGTCGTTAGTTCAAATCTAACCCCCGCAACCAATTTAAATCATTAGGGATTTTGGAGTTTTCCAGAGTCCTATCCCCAGGCCCTCCCATAGCTCCATTGCATATTTTGGCCATTGATGTAAAGCTCTCCCCCATGAAATCTTTCGGCCTGGCCAAGCCAGACTCATCCATCAGTTCGGTCAATCAAACGAAAATTAGCACAAAGATTCGCCAGGCCTGCCTGTCGGACCTAGATGCAATGGTGAATGTTTGGAAGGCTGGTTCACATCAGGCACTGGGAACTGAGCTTCCGAAGAACATCGATTATAGGCTTTTTTTTCGACAGAAAATTGAAAGCCAAAATGAATGCTTTAAGATTTGGATTGAAGAAACTCCAGAGGGCGAGTTGATGGGCTGGCAATCCATTTTGCCATTTAGAAACAATCCTGCAGTTCTGCATCTTATGGCTGAATCGAGCACCTATATCTCACCGGTCTACCATGGAAAGGGCGTTGCACGGCGACTTCTGTCTCATGCGGTTTCGGAAGCTCGCAAGACATCTCTTCGGTGGGTGATAGGGTTTTGTAGTGCAGATAATACAGCAGTTCTTTCACTAGCAACTTCTCTGGGGTTTGAAGTTGGATTGTCGCTGGCGGCTGATCCCCATTCACCCGGTCAACCAGGCCTTCAGATGTTGATTTTGGACCTTAAGGCCTAACCTCAGAAACAAAAATCTGGATCACTTTTGTGCCACCGCAGAAAATTTGACCAAAAATTGAATGGGAATGGAGAAGAGCTTCTAAGATTTTACAAGTCAAAGTCTTGGTTGCTCGATCGGTTGCGGTTCTGGCGACTGGCTCTCTGTGACGGTCGAGTGAAGAAA
>JBILFF010000092.1:0-9112 GCA_044351695.1 Bdellovibrionota bacterium | reverse complement strand
CCAGAGGACTGCGAGCGCTAGGGGGAGTGAGCCGTGATGCTTTTTCATGATCTTAGATTGTCTCAGTGCGCGCCAAAAATCAGCCAGTGGCTTTGACGAATCTACAAAGAAGCTGTCAAAGCCTCTCCGGCTTTGGGTATTCGAACGGACTTCAAGCATTCGTCTAAAGCTGAATCCGAAAGCGCAGGCGCGAAAACGAGTCCAAAAAAGAAAGCGCCGATCTGTTCTTGCTGTTCGCGAGAAAGCGTCGGAAAGAATCTCTTAATCTTTTGGTCATAGCTTTTTTCGAGCCTCCGTAAAGCGTCGCCTACCGGGTTTTCTTTGGCTCGGTGCAAAAAGTAAAAGCCCGCTAGGTCTTTGTGTTCTTGCATTAAGGAGCGGCTTCTTTTGACCGATTCATTCATTCGCCCAGATTTCCAAAGAGTCAGTCGCTGTTCCGAGAGTCCAAAGCAATCCTCTCCGAGCACTTTCACAGCGGCTAAAAGGATATCCATTCGAGATTTACCAAAATAGTAATAGATCAACGGTCGTTTCACTCCGCTGGTTCGTGCGAGTTCAGACATGGTCCATTTTTGATGGCCTCGCTTGTAGTCCAAAACCATCGCTGCTTTGAGAACCTTCCAGTAGATTTGATCTTTTTCCATCAGCCCCAGTCCCTTACCCCATCTCATCTGACACAATTCTCTCTCGAGTGTCAAAGTCTCGCGCTGACAGGCCCAAATGCCCAGTGAGATAAACTAAATATGTTACAGAGAGTTCTATCAATTTTGTTGAGTCGTCGTTACCAAAGCTTACTGGCCAAGCAATTAAATCCTTCAGCGGCTCAGGAAGAAGCTTTTCTAAAGCTTAAGAAATCCCTCCGGGGCACGAAAATTTTTAATCTGACTGAAGTCAGTCAGGCACGCGATCTTGAGGAATTTGCAAGATTAGCGGAGGTGAGAACCTACAAAGACTATTCAGCTTGGATTTCAGAGAGCATCTCTGGCTCAAAAAATTTAATGCATCGCGACAAACTTTGTTATGTGGGTCTTAGTTCAGGCACAACGAATCCGCAAAGCAAGTCGGTTCCTTATAACGAAGGGATGCTGAAGGCTTGGAAGGGTTTTCAGCTGAATATTGCTTCGGTGGTAGAGGCTGCGTCGGCCGTTAAGTTTCTTCGAGATAAAAGGCTGACTTGGGGTTCTACTCCGCATCTTGAGACCTTAGGAAATGGCATTCAAGCGGGGTATGTGAGCGGGTTTTTGGCGATGCGCAGTCCAAGCTTGATTCAAAAAAATACGTATCCCAAAAAAGAAAGTCTTATGCTGACGGACATGCCACAAAAAATGAAACGGATGGCAGAAGAGTTGAGAGGAGTCGACTTGCGACTCATCTCAGCAGTTCCAAGTTATATGGTGAATGTTTTTGAAACACTCAAGCAAGAATGGGGTGTTGAGAATCTCAGCCACGCCTTTCCGCATTTACATACTTTTGTTTATAGCGCGACGGCTATTCATGCGTGGAAGGATCAGATTAATTCTCTAGTGGGGCGAGAGCTTCAGTATCTGGGAGTGTATGCGGCCACTGAGGGCGCATTTGGTTACGAGATTCCTGAAGTTAACGGTGGGGTGAACGGGCGTTATAGTTTTCATCTCGATGATTTTGTTTTGTTGTTCAAGAGAGTTGGGGAGGACGGAAAGATCGTGACGCTTCGAAGCTTGAAGCCGGGAGATGAAGTGGAGTTACTCCTTTCATCTCCCAACGGTCTCATTAACTATGCCCTTGGCGACGTGCTTCGAATTTCAAGCATTGAACCTTTTTTGACCTTTGAAGTCTTAGGGCGTGTGGGTCAAGGCTTGAATATCGCTGCGGAGAAGGTTTCGCAGCAAGAATTGTCTCAAGCTGTAGAGATCGCGACGAAGAGGATGAATTCTTTTACGCGCCATTTTTTTGTTCGGCCCGGACAGAGCGATTCGGGTCGGCCCTCTTATACTTGGACAATTGCTCTCGATGAGCCTCAGGCTGGAGACGCGAGCGCCTGGGCTAAAACTCTAGATCGTGCACTGATGGAGGTAAATGACGATTACCGTGAGGCTCGAATGGACCTGCAGTTTATCGACGCGCCTCAAGTCAATTTTATTCATCAGGAAGTGGTAAAAAATTATTTTAGAGCGGTGGCCGGCAAAGGGCAGCTCAAGATGCGCACGACTTTTACTTCTGAGGAGAGTTATTCAGAGTATCTCTGTCAGATGATGAGTGCCTCGGCATGATTTTGCTTTCGGGCATTCTTTTTGGGATTCTCATCAGCATCCCGCCCGGGCCTTCGAGCTTTGCGGTGATGCGCTCCGCGCTAGAACGTCGGTGGGCCCTGGCTTTTAAAAATGTCGCGAGTTTTGTAGCGGCCGACGTAGTGGTTTTGGGATGCGTAAGCTTGGTCTTTTTGTTTTTGGGAGTCTCGGGTGAGCACAGGCTTTTAAAAGCAGCTTCAGCTCTTTTTTTGATTGGCTTTGGCGCAAAAATGTTTTTTTCGAGGGCCTCGAGCCAGCGAGCTTCAAAAAATTTTTTTTTGACTTTCATGAATCCCGGCATTTGGATGGCTAATTTTGCTTTGATCTCATTTTGGGGCCAAGGCATTGGATCCGATTTCGTTGTTTACGTGATTGGGGTTCAAATGGGCTCAATCGTTTGGTACAGTCTTCTGATTGGGTTTTTTCCTCGATCGGGGGCTTGGGGGCCTCTATTTTTGACCCGGATCGCTCCCGCGGTGCTTTTAGGTTTCGGGGTCTATCTATTTCCTTACTCATGACTATGGGGCTTTAGTCCCGGAGCTTTTTTTCGTTGGATCCGTTACGGATCCGAGAAGGTCTGGAGGAGAGGGTCTTGGGATTTGGATGGGATTCATGAAATTAGTCGATGGTATCATTTCTTTAGGTCTCGTAGTGGCGTCTGTGGTTTCAGTCGATCTTTCGGCGCAAGTTCGTTCATCGGTAAAGGATTTTCCTTCCTTGGATTCGCTCAGTGGAGTTCCTGAAGATTTCGTAAAGACACCTCATGCAGCTGCTTTTGAGACGATCGTGGCCTATCGAGAAATCAACGAGTCGATCGATCGCTTTGAAAGTCGAAGAAGTCATGATGCCCAAGATGCTGAGCTTGCGATAAAAATGATTGCTGAACCCTGTCTCATGTACGAAGTCATCCACGATCTTGCTTATGAAAAGGGCTCAGTGTTTGCTCGATATCCCAAAGCCAATTTTAGTGCCAAGGCTTCGAAAGCAGACAAATACTACGCTCAAGCTTTTCAGAAAGCTGAAGACATTATGTCGGAGGTGAATGATCTCGCGGTTGATTTTGAGTGCAACATTACTCCAAACAATAAGTGCTGTAACAGGTCAGGGGCACTAGACCGATGTGATGATTCGACAAAGTTTTGTGAGATTACTGGATCAGTAGATAATTGCACTTCAACTTCTCAAAATTGTTGATCGCTTTGGTGTTGAGATCACAAAGAATTTTTGAATGGATGAAAGTGAGAAAGGTCCTCCAAAAGAGGACCTTTCTTTTCGTAGGAGCTCCCATGAGTTTTGGAATATCGGTTTTTTTACTCTCGCTTGCATTTTCGCAAGAGCCTTCCTCGGGGCAGGCAACTCCCGACCTGATCGGCTTTCAGCAGCTCTCTTCAAATCTGGGATCAATCTCTCAGACGTATTACGTGTCGGATCAGACCGATGGATCCAAAGTTTACTGGGCTTTTTTAGAGTATTCGTTTTCTCCGATCGATCAATCGATTCGGGAGAACTGGCAGAGACCTGTGGATCGTCGTTTGGCCGCCATCGCTGTCGTGTCGAGTGCTGAACACCCCGCCCAAAGTTTCGTATTTCAAGGCAATCGGTATGAAGATGAAATTCAACTGCGGATTGCCTCACGCGGGATCTTTGAACAGTTAAAGTTGCAACCTACAGTCCCAGAAAGCGTCTTCGCTGAAAAAATGTTTTTGCAAGCCGATCGGCTTCCCCTCCAATTATCACTCGACTCTTTTGCTCGGATTTATTTTCAAGAGAGAGCCGCACTCAAATCAATTTCGGAGGAAAACTTTCCGTATCGCTGGAAGCCTAAAAATGTTCAGGCGGGTGTCATGCTGACCGGGGGTTTATGGATGGATGCTATTTTAGAGACTTTTGAGTTGATCTCAAAGAGCGATGAATTTCCGTTGACCTCGCGAGAGCTTGGCTTTCTGAGTATTTCTTATGTGGCGAAGCGGCTTGCTTTGAGTGCGAAAGCGCATCCTCAAATGAGTCTTGAGGAGCTCAATAAAGCCCTGTTTGTTTTGCAAAAAAATAGTCCGACTTTGAGCGCGAAAGAGATTTACGAGTGGGATGAGACTCGGTTGGCGTCTTTGGCAGGGGGTGAGCTTGTTTTTAAAGGATTGAGCGGAAAAGCGCTCGTAAAAATAGCAGCTCACTATTATGCAAATCTGCCCGAGTCTTCTAAAAGCGAAGAATTGTTTGCAGCCTGGCGAACCACCGTAAGCATGACTTGTGCGCAACCCAAGACCCTGCATACAGCGGTAACGACGGAAGGGAATTCGGAGTACTTCGGATACCAGTGGGCTTATACTCAAGCATCCAAGAGCAGCGAGAAGACTTCTGTGACGAATTTTCACTACTCATTTCTCTTCAAGGACGAAGAGATTCGAATGCAAAAGGGAACACGAGGATGGCCAGATTCTATCAAAATGTTCTCCATTCAGCGAGATTCCGCTCAACCTGCTCGTTAAGCGCTTAGTCAGACGAAACGCTGCCAGGCTCGTTGATCAAAAGCTCTCGGCCTTTGCCCCCGGCTTGAGGGGCTGAGACGATGCCTTCATGCTCCATACGCTCAACGAGTCGTGCCGCTCGATTGTAGCCGATTCGTAGGCGCCGCTGAAGCATGCTGGCCGACGGCGATCGCGTTTCAAAAACGATTTGCAGTGCTTGATCGTAAAGTTCGTCATTAAAATCGGCATCAAACTCGCCTTCACTCGCTGGCGGAGGCTCTTCAAGATTGATCGACTTCGAGTATTCTGCCTGACCCTGAGATTTTAGATGCTTAACGATTCTTGAAATCTCATCGTCTGAAATAAAAGGTCCATGCAAGCGCTCAAGTCGCGAGGTGCCTGGCGGCAAGAAGAGCATGTCGCCGTCTCCAATCAGGTTCTCTGCGCCAGAGGTGTCAATGATCGTGCGACTATCAATCTTTGAGGCCACTTGAAAAGCCACACGCGTCGGAAAATTAGCTTTAATCACACCCGTAATCACATCGACCGAAGGGCGCTGAGTAGCGACAATTAAATGAATTCCTGCGGCACGCGCCATCTGTGCTAGACGAGCAATGCTCTCTTCCACCTCTCGAGCTGCGACCATAATCAGATCAGCAAATTCTTCGATCACAATCACAATGTTCGGAAGCTTCACAAAACCATCGAGGCCGGCTTGCTCTAAGATGAGTTCTTGCTGGCTTTTTTCTTCAGAGTCGAGATCATCAATCAAGGCATTGGTCGTGGCCTCGGTTTGAGCAGCCATTTCAATTTCTTTCTCGAGTTCCTCACGAGAAAGTCGCTCCACCTTTTCGTTGTAGGACTTGAGGTTTCTAGCCCCGAGTGCAGAGATCAGCTTGTATCGACGCTCCATTTCTTTCACGGCCCACTGCAGTGCTCGCGAAGCTTTTTTAGGATCTGTCACCACCGGAAGCAGAAGATGTGGAATACCATCATAAACAGAAAGCTCGAGCATCTTGGGATCAATCATAATGAGCTTAAGCTCATCGGGAGTGGCCTTGTAGAGAAGGCTCACCAGCATTCCATTGAGGCCTACGGACTTTCCGGAGCCGGTAGCGCCCGCAATGAGTAGGTGAGGCATCTTCGCCAGGTCGCCCACATAAGGATCGCCCGACGTGGTTTTACCAAGCCCCATGGTGAGAGGGCTCTTGGCGTTCAAAAACAAGGGCGAGCCCAGAATTTCTTTAAGAAACACAGTCTGTCGCCGATGGTTAGGGATCTCAATGCCCACCGCAGCTTTTCCGGGAATGGGGGCAAGAATTCGAATGCTCACTGCCTTCATCGCCATCTTCAGATCGTCTGTGAGATTCACAATATTTTTTACTTTCACCCCGGGTGCGGGCTCAAACTCATAAAGCGTAATAATCGGCCCGGGTCGAATGTCGGTGACTTTGCCCTGAATGCCAAAATCAAAAAGTTTTTGTTCAAGAGCGCGTGAGTTCTCAATCAACTCTTCGCGAGAAACTTCGTAATGCCCCGAGGGCGGGCTTTCTAAGAGTTGTAGTGAGGGAAATTCAAAATGCTCGTAGGATCGCGGCTTTGAAAGGGTCGGAACCTCATTCACTAAAATCTCTCGATCACTTGGCTCCTCCGACTTTTTCTTAGATCGAAAAAGAGGCAGATCAAAATTAGACTTTGAGGGCTCCTTCGTTTTTGCTTCGGCTCCTTCATTTTCAAATGCAGGTTCGACCACCCGAACTGGAGTCGCAAAAACCGATGGGCTAGGCGCACGATCGGTAGATTTCACTGAGGGGGTTTTCGGATTCGCACGAGCAAAAATCGATCGAATGCGTTCAAGAAGAGGCCGATGGTCTTGAGGGGAGTGAATCGAGGGCGAGAAGGGCTTGGCGACTAGAGTATCCTCTTCGCGGACCTCCTTTTTCTTTTTCTTGAGCAGATCGCGAGATTCTTGATGTCGCTTCCACCAGCCTGAGAGACTAAAAATATCGGCAGCTTTGTCCGAGATCATTACCGCTGATGCCCACAGCGCGCCAACAAATAGAAGTGCGGCTCCCCAAGTGCTAAATGCGTAAACTCCAAATTGAGCAACTAAGTATCCGATCAGACCACCGGCCGAAATGTCTTCAAAAATCTTCCATCCGGTGAGCGAGAGGAGCGCGGATGCAAAAACAATGCAGCCGGCAAGGGCGCTCACACGCTTGGGCCATTGGCGCCTGGGTTTCGCCGCACCGATCTTCTCAAAACTGAGTGATGCGGGACGAAGTCTTCGCTGTCCTAACACGATCATCAAAATCGTCGATCCATAGGCGTTGATTCCGATGAGCTGAAGCAAAATATCTGACATCCAACTGCCGACGAGTCCCCCCCAATTTCGGATCTTCTCGGGATTGCTGCTTTCAAAACTCCAACTGGGATCTTGAGAAGAATAAGTGAGCAAGCTGAGGGCAAAAAAGCTGCCCAAAACAATCAGGCAGACTCCGAGGAGTGGTTGGGCCGGTTTTTCGCTACGAAGAGATGATTGAGTCAAGCAAACCCCTAACAATTAGTGTAATTTAAAGTTGAATTTGTTTTGAGCAAATAAAGTGGGAGCTTTTGGACTTGCGCTTTGTGTCACGCGCGAGCAACAATTGAGGCACTTTTTGGTGCGGTTCGAGTAGGCGCTCGAACAAAACAAAGATAAACTAAGAGGGTCTGTGAAAGAGGGCTCTCGATGGAAGCAGTAAAGTCTATGATTGGTGCAACAGAACTTATTTGGATCGTCGTGATCGTGATTATTCTTTTCGGGGCTACCAAACTCCCGCAACTAGGAACGGGCATCGGAGAGGCCATCAAGAACTTTAAAAAAGGTCTGAAAGACGACGCCATCGACGTTTCTCCCGAAAAGCAAAAGCTCGATCGTGAGAAGGACAACGAAAAGTCTACTCAGTAAACGACCCCCTCCATCAGGGGCGTGTAAACAAAGATTTTTGAGCATGGATTTGCGTTGAAGCCATGAGGAGCTTGATATTTTCTTTCTCCCAAAGCCTTGCTCGCTCGTAGTCGGGATGTAGCCGCTCAAATTTTTTAAACT
Source organism: Bdellovibrionota bacterium (assembly GCA_044351695.1). Taxonomy (GTDB): domain Bacteria; phylum Bdellovibrionota; class UBA2394; order UBA2394; family UBA2394; genus JBILFF01. Next base: position 1,289 of record JBILFF010000092.1, on the reverse strand, counting down.
TCTCGGTATGCATTTTGTGACGATCTCGAGGAAAGACCGCATGGAGCATTTCATGAAATAAGACATGCTCCACAAAAAATAATGGGACCAGGGGGTGATCGAGTCGCTTGGAGAGTGTGATCGTCTTCGTTTTCTCATGGTAGGTGCCCAACAAAATACTTCGCCGAGCCTTGCCCGGGCTGACTCGCGACCAGCGAACCTCAATATCAAGCTTTCCATCAAAATAGAGTTTGTTCAGCCGCTCAAACAAAGAAGGTAAGTCATAGACTCGGGGGCGCATGGCGACCTCTCCATTCGAAGAGATTGTTTTGCGGCGAATCGTTGCTCTTTGAGCTCGAGTTCCGCTTTTGAGATCGACCGGTGTGGCTTGAGTTGCCCGACGCGGGGGCCAGACCTTTTTGGGTCTCGAGTTCTTCAAGCTTTTTTTGAGCGCTTTCCAAAATTTCGGCAGGAAGCTCTGCCAGTTTTGCCACTTGTAATCCATAACTTCGAGAAGCGGCTCCCGGCCGCAGAGCGCGAGTGAATAAAAGTTGTCCCGCCTTCTCCTCTACCCCGAGATGATAGTTTTCTAGCTGCGAACAAGAATTCGCCAGCTCCGCGAGCTCTAAATAATGAGTGGCAACAATCGCGAGGCAGTGGCTCTGGTGAATGTGCTCGGTTATGGCCCAAGCCAAACTCATTCCATCATAAGTGGAAGTCCCACGCCCAATCTCATCCAAAAGAAGAAGACTCCGGCCATCAGCGCCGCGCACGAGCGAAGACAGTTCGCGTACCTCAAGATAAAAAGTACTCTTGCCTGAGATCAAATCGTCTCCCGAACCCATGCGGCATCCAATTCGATTAAACAAACTCAGCTCGGCCGACTCCGCCGGCACATCGCTGCCCACTTGATTGAGCAAAGCACAAAGAGCGGCCACACGCATGACTGTAGATTTTCCGGCCATATTGGGGCCGGTGAGTAGCATCACGCGACAGCCTTGAGAATCCAGGCTGAAGCTGAGGGGCACAAAATCTTCTTTGACAAGGGGATGCACCGCATTGACCAGTCGACACTGGGGTGAGTTACTGATCTTCGCAGTCGACCAGCGATAACGAAGAGAGACCTCTGCTAAGGCCTGAGAAACATCGAGCTCAGCGATCTGACTCAAGAATTTTTCGATCGCCGACTTGTACTCCTCCAGTTTCTCAAAACATTCTTCGATCACGCTCTGCTCTAGTTGCAAAATGCGCGTCTCTGCAGAGAGCAAATCTTTTTCTAAGCTCTCCAGCTCCGGAGTTTTAAAACGATG
>JBILFF010000091.1:0-9187 GCA_044351695.1 Bdellovibrionota bacterium | reverse complement strand
GAGAGCAGCCTCAATCGTCTCGAGATCCCGAAGCTCCCCGATCATCACGACGTCAGGATCCTGCCGCAAAATATACTTGAGCGCCTTCGAGAAGCTCTCAGTATCCTGAGCCACTTCACGTTGATTAACGATGCAGCCCTTGTGAGGATGCAAAAATTCAATCGGATCCTCAATCGTCAGAATATGCTGATGCGTCTCGCGGTTAATTTTGTCGATCATCGCCGCCAAGGTCGTCGACTTTCCTGCGCCCGTCGGGCCGGTCACTAAAACCAAACCCCTTGGCTTATTACAGAGATCCTCTACTTTCGGAGGTAAGCCCAACTCGGTGAGCGTGGAGATCTTGAAAGGAATCTGCCGAAAAGCCCCCGACACCACACCGCGCTGAACAAATAAGTTCGCTCGAAAGCGCGCCAAGCCTTTTACACCAAATGACAGATCGAGCTCATTTTCTTCTTCGAATCGAGCCTTCTGAGCATCTGTGAGAACACTGTAGCAAAGACGTTTACAATCCGAGGGTGTAAGCGGCGGCATCTTGAGCGGCAAAAGACCCCCATCGACCCGAATGACCGGAGGCGTTGCGGCAGTCACATGAAGGTCCGATCCCCCCTTATCCATCATCGTCTTGAGGAGCTGATGCAAAGAAACTTGATGCAAATCATCTGAGCCCCTTGAGTCTGAAGATTTAAAATCCATACTGTTCCCTCACTTTGCCGGTCCGCGCGTTAAAAACTTTAGTTCGTATCACTTGCGGTGGTTCGAACCGCTTCTTCAATCGTCGTCACCCCTTCAGAAATCTTAAAGATGGCGCTTTGTCTTAAGGTTTGCATTCCAAGCCGAATCGCTTCGCGCTTGAGCTCGGCGGTGCTCGCTCCGTTCAACACAAACTCTTTCAGCTCGTCCTTCATCACCATGACCTCATAGAGAGCGACTCGACCTTTGTAGCCCGTGCCACTGCAAGTGTTGCAGCCCGCGCCTTTGCAGACCTTCATGCTGCTCGCCATGTCTGGATTCACCCCAATATCGAGTAAGGACTGTACTGGCACTTTATCTTCAGTTTTGCAGCCCTCACAAATTCGTCGCGCTAGTCGCTGAGCTAAAACACAGTTCACAGCCGATGAGACCAGAAAGGGTTCGATTCCCATATTGAGCAATCGGCTTACCGTGCTCGGCGCATCGTTAGTGTGAAGAGTCGATAAAACTAAGTGACCAGTCAGAGCCGCTTTGATCGCAATCTCTGCTGTTTCAAAATCCCGGATCTCTCCCACCATGATGGTATCGGGATCTTGTCGAAGAAATGATCGTAGGGCTGCAGCAAAATTTAAACCGATCTCCTCGTGCATCTGAACCTGATTGATGCCCGCAATACTAAACTCAACCGGATCCTCGGCAGTTGAAATATTATCTGTCACCTGATTCAACTCTGCGAGTGCAGAATAGAGGGTGGTGGTTTTTCCGGACCCCGTGGGTCCAGTCACCAAAACCATTCCGTAGGGCTGATAAATGGATTTCTTGAAGTCCTCGAGTTGTCTCGAACCAAAACCAAGCTTGGTCATATCGAGTTGCAAGTTGCTCTTGTCGAGCAAACGCATCACGATCTTTTCACCAAACAAAGTAGGCAGAACAGAGACCCGATACTCCATCTCTTGACCCTTGCCATACTTAAGTTTGATACGACCATCTTGAGGCAAACGTCGTTCCGCAATGTCGAGCGACGCCATGATTTTCACGCGCGAAGAAATGGCATTCTTGAGTTTTAAGGGTGGCTTCATTTGCTCGATCAAAACGCCATCCACACGATATCGAACTCTCATCCCTTTCTCATAAGGCTCGATGTGAATATCTGACGCCCCTTTTTTGATCGCTTCCATCAAAATCAGATTCACCAACTTAACGACAGGTGCGTCTTCAGATGATTTCTCAAGATCCCTCAAATTAACATCGTCATCGGAGCCAACGACTTCGACTTCTTCATCTTCGAAATCCGCGAGAACATCAGTAAGGTTGACACCTTCTTCCGCATAGTACTTCTTAATCGCCTCGCGAATGGTGTTTTCAGCCGAAACAACAACCTCAACGTTATACCCCGTGAGGAACTTGATATCGTCGATCGCAAAAATGTTGCTGGGATCACTCATGGCGATGATGAGATTACTACCCACCTTGTTTACCGGAAGAACAAGGTGCTTTTCGGCGACATCCTGCGGAATGAGGTGGATGATTTCGTCTTCAATCTCAAACGAGTTCAAATCGATCGATGGAACACCGTATTGTTTTGAAAGAAAACTCGTCAGATCTTGCTCTTTGATAAAGCCAAGTTTGGTGAGGTTCGCGGTGAGTTTGCCCCCACCTTTGCGCGCAGCTTCTTGAGCCTTCATGAGTTGAGAAGCAGTGATCAGATTCTCTTTTACAAGAAGCTCGCCAAAGCGATCACTCGAACCGACAGACATCTTGCGGCACCCCTCCCCTTCACAAAAATTGTAACCCAAACACGACAATCTGTGACGATTTGCGCCAAAACTTGTCGCCGCCAATAGGCGTCAGGATCTTTGTAAGGCGAGATTCCTTAGAAAATTCAGGGGGGTAAAATTTTGACACTCGGCCGCGGGATTCAAAAGATTGATGATCCGCACCATGGAGTCTCTATGAAACAATTTCTGCTTCGCAAATAATTCAAGTGAGCGGTCGATGTCGTTTTGAATTTGCATCTTGAGTTCTTCTGGACTCGAAAACTTTTTCTCATCTCTCAATCGAGATAAAAAGAAGAGTCGAACCTGTCTCTCGTATAAATTGTCGTCGAAGCCAAGCAGATGAGTCTCGACACAAAATCTTTGGCGATCAAAGCTAGGAGCAAATCCAAGATTAGAGACCCCAGCAAAAAAGTGTTTTGTCGCTAGATCCTGCAGCATGGTCACATAAACCCCGGCGGGCAAATGACATTCACTCGCGCCTTGAATGTTTGCCGTCCGAGCATTCAGAGTCTCGCCACGAGCATCTCCACGCACCACTTCTCCCGTCAAAAATGGCGGGTAGCCTAGGCATGCCTGCGCCGATTCAAGATCGCCCACCGCAATCCGCTGCCGAACAAGGCTGCTACTAATGCTAAAATCGCGATCAGAAGCGACAAACTTTTCATCACGACATTCGAGCACATCAAACAGCCCACTAGATCTCAGTAAATCTGGCGTTCCGCGCGCACGATGTCCAAATCGAAAGTCTCTTCCCACAATCACGAGTCGAGCCCCTAAGCGCTTATGAAGAATGGTCTCTACAAAATCTCTCGCTTCGATTTTAGAAAAAGTCTCATCAAAATTCTGCAAGACAACAAAATCGACTCCTGTCATCGAAAGCAACTCGATACGCTCCTCGCGACTCAATAAAAGTCGAGGTTCTTGATGAGTTGGATTAAAGAAGCGTCTGGGGTGGGGCCAAAAGCTAAAAACAATGCTTGTGGATTTTTGAAGACGGGCTTCTTGAAGGCAGTGAGCAAGAATCGACTGGTGTCCTCGATGCACTCCATCAAAATTACCCAAGCAAATAACGCTCGGCCGAGATGTCTCGCCCGAAAAAGGGAATTCTTCAAAAGATTTCAGCACCGTAGCCATAATTCAGCGTATGATATCTTTACGAGATACTCAGGTTTCGCACAACGGGTGAGGAATGGAAAAGACCCCTCAAAAATCAACTGCGCCATTTAGTCCCCAAATCTTTGGAGATTACATCTTGTTAGATCGTGTCGCCGTAGGGGGAATGGCCGAGATCTTTAAGGCCAAACAGTCTGGGCCACGTGGTTTTGAGCGTATTTTGGTCATCAAGCGAATACTCTCTCACCTGAATGAAGACCAAGAATTTAAGCAGATGTTTGATGACGAAGCCAAAATTGCTGCGCAGCTCCGCCATGCGAATATTGTGCAGATTTTTGAATTGGGAGACGTTGAAGGCATCCCCTACATCGCCATGGAGTATGTGGAGGGACGCAATTTAAGAGATTTAACGCGATCTATCCAATCCAAAGGCCTGCAGCTCAGTTTAGAACAAGTGCTTTTTATCGTGAGCGAAACGCTTCGAGGTCTTCAGTTTGCTCATCATCGCACCGACTCGAGTGGGCAGGCGCTTGAGATTATTCATCGAGACATGTCTCCTCAAAATATTATTCTCTCGTACGAGGGCGAAGTTAAAATTTTAGACTTCGGCATCGCAAAGGCGGCCTCTCGAATATCAAAAACTGAAGCGGGCGTCCTCAAGGGAAAATTTAGCTATATGTCGCCGGAGCAAGCGTCGGGCCGACCCATCTCACAGTCAACGGATGTGTATGCTTGCGGAGTGATCCTCCACGAGCTTTTGACAGGTGAGCGTTTGTTTCGCGCCGAGTCCGATATCGAGACTTTAGAACGAGTGAAAGCTGGAGTCGTTCCGGTACCGAGTTCAAAGAATCCTCAGGTCCCCACAGAACTCGATGCCATTACCCTCAAGTGTTTGCAAAGAAATCCCGAAAAGAGATTTGCCTCAGCAGGTGAAATGCAATCGGAGATTGCGAAGCTCATTCGCGAGAACGGCTTCGTCTACGGCCCTCAAGAGTTGTCGGCATTTATGAAGACACTCTTTTCTGATTTGATCATCGAGGAGCGGGAAAGGCTCAAAGAGGCTCTTTCATCTGCCGAAAAAATGAGAGTAGCCCCAGCCTCTCGCACTCATATTGCTTTTAAGTCAGAATCGACGCCTTCACCAAAGTCGACCACTCGTATCGTCTCCCCAGCGAAGGGAGCACCTAAAAAGAGTCGGGGCTTTCTATTCTTGCTGACGCTTCTCTTTTTGACTTCGTTGAGTATCTTTTTTTACGCGCAAATGATCTCGCCCCAAAAGAGTGAGCCCCCTTCTCCTCAAAGTCCTCAAGGCCCAAAGGCCACTGCACCCGAAATGACACCGAACCCAATCAAGCCGCCCACTCCCCCGGCCGCGAAGGATTCGGTCGAGCTTCCAAAAGTGGAGGACACGCAGACTCCTGAACCTAAAGTGGATGAGATCTTGGTCGTCGACAAGCCACCACCGCCCATTCAGCCCGAGACCAAGCCCTTGCCAAGACCCACCGAGAGACCTCAAGTCCCCCGAATTCAAAATCGAGCCAGCGGCACACTCGATGTAAAGCCAGGTACCGAGGGATACGCGGAGCTGTTCATTAATAATCAAGCCTATGGTTATGTGCCCGGACTAAAGGCAACCAATATTCAGCTGCCCGCAGGCAGACACGAAGTCCGCTGTGAATCGGGATCTAGAATTTATACGGGCACCGTCGTCATCGAAGCCAACAAAAAGAAAGTCATCAGTTGCTCTCAACTGCGCTAAAGAGCCTCTGAATCTCTAATTTGCAGGAAGATTGATTCGTATTCGAGCCCTCGAAGGGGGTTGATCGACAACCAAGAAGTAGTAAGAAAGTCCGCCCGCAGTAGTCAGTCCTGCTGCAATCGCCGTCCAGAACCACCACTTCTCCCAGAAGGGTGTTTGCTCTCCACCGATCGAAGCATCATCGGCGAGTTGGCCTCGGGCTAGATTTTCGGGATCCACAAAAAACTCATCCTCGCTTAATTCCATGCTCGCTTTGTTATTGGCCTCTGCAAGAAAAGACGGTTTCTCGAGCATATCTTGCGGCTCAGGATGAACAAATCCATCTCGATCCATAAAATTAAAGAGTCGATAGAAGACATCCTCGAGTGCAGATTTGCGATCTCTTAACGTAAAGCGGGCCGTCTGAATTTGAGAGAGCGTATCGATACGACTGTCGTAAAGCTGAAGCTCAATTTCTAGAGCTTCAGGCGATTGTCGTAGCAACCCAAGAATCACAATCTCTACGGAGTTGTCTTGCGAGGCTTTATTAAGAAATTGTTTTTGCGTTTCTTGAAGACTCGCTGGCGATGGTTTCAGGTATTGATTGTTTGGATTCGACAAAAGCTTAAAGTTAGCCAGTTCATTTGTTTTGTAGGATGCACTGTAGCGACCTACGATCTCTCGAGCCTCTTTTAAAATATTCTCTTCGACGGAAGGCTCCACAAACTCATTGTAAAGCCCAATCAGAGCGGCCCGTTGGCTCGTACCTTGAAAGTTCTTTAAAGATTGCGCAGACAGACTGAATCCAGAAGCTAAAAACAAAATGAGAATCGATCGCAACATGATTAAGGAGCCTCCTGAACTCTGAATCGCGTTTCTTTTTCGGGTGATAATAAAAAGTAGGTCCCCACACCTGCCCCAATGGCTACGGCTCCAACGGCGGTCCAAAACCACCATCGATGGTAAAACTTCTCTTCCTGATTTTTTTGTTGAATAGCTTGAGATGACATCTGCCTTTTCAGTAACGCCTCTGGTCGAATACCGTCTGTGCTCAGCAGGTCCACCATTCGTGCCATCAGCAAAGAAGTCACTAATTGAACATCTGTGCCCTCTTGACTCAGCACCACAGAGCCTTCGAGACTATTTACATTATACCACTGTGCACGCGCCAGCCATCCCCCCCTTAAATCCTGGCTAAACTCGGCCAAAAGTAAGATTTGAGCTTTCACGGCACCAGCGATCTCTAAAAATCGAGGTGAGGGCGTGGCGTTGTTGAGAACTCCAAAAACGCCGCTCGTCGAGTACTGACGATCGAGTAGAGATTCCGTGGCTATTTCGGAGGGAACATTAGCAATGCCTAAAACTCGAGGCACCACATTGGGCGCAAAGACGACCAGATTTTTTGATCCCAAAATGGGATGTCCAATCGGCAAAAAAACGCTCCAAAGTCGATCGGCTGATTTGTCGATATCAACTCTTTTACCTAAAAAATTAACGCTCACCTCTGCGGCAGACGATCGAAAGGTCACTCTTCGTTTTGGAAATCGAGGCTGAGTCTGCACCTCGGCAAAGAGACTCACGATGGGCGGAGGAAATCGCTGGGTATCCAAAACAAAGAGAGGCTCTAAATCGAGCAGGGCCGAAAAATACTGCCGCGCTCCCCGCTCATTGCCCAGAAACCACTCACTCGCTGCCATCAGCTGCAATATCTGGAGCGTTAACTCAGCATCTAATACCCAACTGACCGCGTCGATCGACCGAAACACCACCGAAAGTCTTCGCGTCACCTCGTCAAACTGAGAACTGGAGTAGAGCCGCTTAGCCTCCTCTACCTGTGATCGAATTTCAGCCAAGCGATTGATTTGATCAGTACGATCGAGCTCAAACTTTTCACGCAAAACGTTTTTCACGATGAGTCGCTGCGCCACCTCCTCGGGATTCACTAAGGGAATAGGACTTCGCTTGCTTAAAATTTCCTCAATCACAGGACGAACCAGGTTTTTATCTTCAGGCTTCTGGGCATCAAAAGAAAAATCGACCAGAGCCAATCGGGTTAAATTGCTCTGGGCCATCAGCGGGCCTGCAAAAAAACCAAGGCATAAACTCAAAAGGAGGTTGCGCACTCCTTTATTTTCTAGGCTTTAGGCTTGAGAATCCAGACGATTTGAGATGATCTGCTGAACTTTGTCGCAAAGTGTAAATCGGTCCTCATGCTTGAGCCCCTGCGTTGAAATAGCCTCACCAATCCACAAGCGAATTACACCAGATCGAACCCTCACACTGCCCTTAGGTAAAAGACTCGCGGCTCCCGTAATCACAATCGGTAAAATAGGGGCTTGAGCATCGATGGCCATGACAAAAGCCCCTCGCTTAAATGGCAGTAAATGACCCGTTGAAGACCTGGTTCCTTCCGGAAAAACAACAACCGATCCGCCGAGTCGAAGCACTCGATTAATCACACTCATCGCTTGATCTTGCACGCCTCGCTTTCGATCAATATAAACCGTGCCACACACCCAAGCCGCCCAACCAAAAACTGGAATCATGAGAAGCTCTTTTTTGGAAAGAAATGCAAAGGGCCAAGGGTAAGCTCTCACGACAGCCAAAATATCTAGAGCCGACTGATGATTAGCAACAATCACGCACGATTTGGGAATCGACCGACAGCCCGGGCCTTCGAGCTCGACTCGAATTCTGTAGAATCGAAGCAAAACAAAGGCCCACACCCAACGAATCCAGAGACCCACAGAAAGCAAATCGCCACGGGGCGGCCAAAGCCCTTGAAGCAAGGCTTGCAAAGCACCAAGAACAAGAGCACAGCTCCCCAAGAGGGAGGTGACCAAAAAATTAAAAATATAGCCTGCGATTGTGGTCTCCCGCCAACTCATAACAGTATTCTTCTAAAGAAATCGTCTGTGCTGTAGTTTCAAAAAGTCTTGCCATATCTAAGCGTCGATGCCAACCCTTATAGAGCTAGATCGTCGCTCGCAATGTGCAGAGGAGATAAAAATGTCAGGAGTGAATAAAGTTATTTTAGTTGGACGACTCGGTGCGGATCCGGAGATTCGATACACTCAAGGCGGCGCCGCAGTTGCTAATTTTAATATGGCCACCTCCGAAAACTGGACCGATCGCGAGGGTCAAAAACAAGAGCGAACAGAATGGCATCGAATAGTAGTTTGGGGAAAGATGGCCGAAACTTGCTCCCAGTTTCTCTCAAAAGGTCGACAAGTTTTTGTTGAAGGACGACTTCAAACTCGTCAGTGGGAAGACAAAGAAGGCCACAAACGCTACACGACAGAGATTGTCGCTTCGACAGTGCAATTTCTGGATCGAAACCAAGATCAAGCCAAAGGGATGGATAATCAGCCTATTGAGGCCCCAGCTGAATCTGGCCCAATGGATGAAGATATTCCTTTTTGATTGGCCTTCAGCCGTTCGAAAATAAAAACAAGCTTAAGGATGATTGCGGCTGGGTTTTCTGCCCAGAGGATGACTCTCGTTCACAACCCAACGCTCTGATTTAGGATCGTAATCAAAGCTGAATAGGCGCGTTTCTTCTAGAAGATCCAAATGCTCTGGGGAGTAGTACGAGAGCTTTAGACTCACGAGCGCTGATTTATTCTCTTCAATGGGAAGTATTTGATCGAGCTCAGAATAAGAAATTCTGAGATTCTCGATTTCTTTCATATGGGCAAAAAATTGCTCTTGTTTTTCGGCTTTCACCTGACTCATCAAAGCTCCCAGATCGGCCCGATACAAAGACTTTGAATAAAGCTCTGCCGAATCATGAAGAGAGAGCTTTTTAGACGAAGAGCATGCAAAAAGCAGAAATGCTCCAGCAATAAACAATAATACACGCTCCATA
>JBILFF010000090.1:0-9259 GCA_044351695.1 Bdellovibrionota bacterium | reverse complement strand
TGGCGACGAAAAGTCTCAATATTTTTTTGTGTGGTGATTCGAGGATGTACGCCCGTTTTTAAAGCGTAGTTCTCAGCAGGCAACCCAAAAGCATCAAATCCCATGGGGTGCAGAACACAAAAACCCTTCATGCGCTTGTATCGAGAAATAATGTCGGTGGCGGTATAGCCCTCGGGGTGGCCTACATGAAGGCCTGCACCGGAAGGATAGGGAAACATATCAAGAGCGTAAAACTTGGGTTTAGACGGATCAAAACCCGTCTCAAAAATTTTTTGCTCGTCCCAAAATTTTTGCCATTTGGGCTCAATACTGGCTGGGTTGTAATGCATAGCGAGCTCAGAGACTAGCAAAAGCCGTGGCGCTAGAGCCACCTGAAAGGCTAAGTTTAAAGCTGCATGACGATTTTTGAAAAAATAGTGAAGGGCGAGATCCCATGTCATAAGGTCTGGGAGGATGAAAATCACTTAGCTTTTTTAGACATTCGGCCCGTGGCGGAGGGCCACACTCTGGTGATTCCCAAGCTTCAGGTAGACCCTATTCTCAGCATGAAGCCCGAGGCCTTTGGGCAATTATGGCAAGCGGCGCGAGAGGTGGGCTTGATTCTTCAGGCGAGGCTTCGGTGCGAACGTGTTTGCTTTGCCGTGGTAGGCTTTGAAGTGCCTCACGTTCATATTCATGTGATTCCGGCGCGGGGAATTCAAGACTTTCCATGGCCCGGGGGTCGACCCGTAGAGCAGATAAAGCTTTCAGCTTTGGCCACTCAACTGCGTGCTTAGGACAAAGCCAAGAATCATCGCGTTTACTATCGATGTTCTTGAAACCGCTCGACGATGATCTGTCTCCAGGCGTTTGGTAACCAACTCCATGAAGAGGGTTCAGGTTTTTCTTCGGGATAAAGAATGATCTTATGATTTGCCTCGTGGGTCCAAGGGAATTTTTCGTAGCGATCAAAGGGGCTGATTCCAAAGTCAGAAAGTATCACTAAGGCTCCCGTACTCTGACGTTCGGTGGGGCCGAAGGCAAGGAGGCTGATTTTTTTGCTACCACTCACATCCACAAATCGCTGTTCTCCTCGAAATCCGCGGGGGAGTTTCGAAAAGATCTCATCCTTCCATTCCATTCCAAAAACGATATGAGTCCCTTTGCTCATTAAAAGGCTTAGAGATCCTGGAGCTTCGGACAAAAGAATGGAGTGCAGTCCATGAGCTCTGAAGTCTCTGGCGGGGCGTGATCCATCCGGCAGTTGTTGATAGATCGTAGTACCTGGCGCTTGTGTCCGTTTTGATTCTGAGAGAGTCGTTGAAATTCTCAACAAGTCTTTCTCACCTCGGTCGATGAGTTCAATGGAGCCTAGGCTTGAGATTGAGGCTGAAGAGCTTTTGAAGCTCCCTAAATCTCCTAGTGTAAAAAAATCGGCGGTGAGCTGTTGATCTGCGAAATTCATGTTGAGCTCAATGCGTTCGATGATTTGAAGTTGTTGATCACCGCAGCTGCTCAGAAAGAAAAAAAAGAGATAAAGAGAAAAAAGACTTCTATGTTTCACTCACTCTTATTCTATCTTCGGGCTTCAAAGAAGCGGCGCAGTAAACTGCGAGATTCCTCAGATTGTGTTCCATCATGGCACTGCATTTTTAGCTCTCGATATCCTGGGCCGCTGGCGCCAAATTTTTCTGACGCTACTAAATAATGAATTGCGTCGACACGCGAAAGTTTTGCCGCTGTCAAACACATCAAGCAGGGCTCGAGCGACACATAGAGCTCACATCCTTGAAGGTACTTCGTTCCCAACTTTTGGGCGGCTTCTTTCAAGCAGTTTAACTCAGCGTGCGCAATAAAGCTCATTCGTGCTTCTGTTTCATTGGCAGATCGAGCGACGATGACCCCATCTTTTACTAAAACGGCCCCGATCGGAACCTCCGAATTCTGGGCGGCCTGCTCTGCCAATCTAAGACATTCATCAAAAAAATGAGAGTGCATTGATTCGAGTCCAATCGATTGGGGATTGAGCTTTAGACTTGAGGCATTCATTGACCTGCGAAAAGTGATGGCAACCTAAGAATCCGCGATGAGCAGACAGAGGGGAGGGATGCGGTGCTCGAAGAACTGGGTGTCGATCCTCTCGAATGAGTTCGGCTTTTCGCTGAGCATTAGCTCCCCAAAGTAAAAAAATAACGGGATCCTTTCGATCGTTGAGAGCGCCTATCGCGCGATCGGTGAATTGCTCCCAACCTTTTTGAGCGTGAGAGAGGGGTTCTCCAGATCGCACGCTCAAGATGGTATTTAAAAGTAAAACTCCTTGTTGAGCCCAACCTGTGAGCTCAGAATCTTTTTGATTCCAGTTCAGGTCTACATCGTCTTTAAGCTCCTTGAAGATGTTCACGAGGCTAGGGGGTTTGGGAAAGTGTGTATTGGGTACGCCAAAACTGAGGCCTATCGCTTGGCCGACCCCATGATAGGGATCTTGTCCCAAAATCACGACTTTCACGGCATCGAAGTCCACCAGTTGAAAGGCGCGCAGCATTTGATGTGGTTGGGGAAAGATCTGATGTTTTTTTTGAAGTTCAGACCTCAAAAACTCGCTGAGCTGACGAAAGTAGGGCTCGTTTTTTTCGCTGCCCAAAATACCTCTCCAGGAGGGGGGTAAGTTTTCTGGAAAGCGCGGGCTTAAAATTTTTTCGGTTGGCAGACTTTGCGTTTGCATCGGCCTCAGATCAACGGCAAAGCGATGCGAGAATCAATTCAAATAAAAAACCCCCGAATAAATTCGGGGGTCTTCAACTATTCTGATGCGGCGAGGGGATAAAGGGTTTAAGGGTTTAAGGGTTGCCGCACCAAAATAAACTTAACTTCTTATAGCTGTAAGCACGAATCGTGCCAAGTCTCATAAATTGATTTTATCCTGATCTGGGGGCTATTTCGAGAAATTTGCGTCCTTTAAAGGCGTTGTCTTTGAGTAAGAATTACATTTTTATGAGGGCCAACTTTTAAAAAAATACGAAAAAACTCAATAATTTCATGATTTTATGATCATTTGGGCGGAGCGTAATATTTACATGAATGACGCATAGGCTCGCGAAATAGGCTTAAAAGCCATTTATTCGCCCAAATGACTTTGACAGCCTTCAGCGATACCGATTTAAACAAAGCCTGTTGCCCCAGCGTCCTTGATAAAAGGTTTTTGGACCGGAGGGTGTTTTAATAAGGAGACTTCAATGGATAATTTAATCGTTCAATCTAAGGTTCGTGAGATGTTTAAGCAACTTGATTGCAACACAGGTAGCGATGCTTTGGATCAGTTGAATAAAGAAGTGGCCCGACTCATCAAAGTGGCCGCCGAGAGAACCAAACAAAATGGCCGAAAGACCGTTAAAGGCGCCGATATCTAAAGAATTTAGCTTTTGAAGTGGATCGACTCCACTTCAAAAGCCACTTTCATCTTGGGTTGCCTGTTCTTGGCGTCCAAATTTTCTGAAAAAGCCGCTTACTCTCAACTCAGACCGGCGATTTATACTTGTTTAATTTATTATGAAGTGTCTTGAGGCTAATTCCCAAAAGTTTGGCTGCTTTAGTTTTGTTTCCATCGACGAAGTTAAGCGTATGAAACAAGTACTGCCGTTCCACTTCTTCCATCGTCGTTCCCAGCGAAAACTCAACATTCGGAGCTTTGGCGGCACGAGTCATTAAGGTCTCGGGCAAATCTTCGGGCTCAATCACATCATTTCGAGACACAATCACGGCCCGCTCTACAACGTTTTTTAGTTCGCGAACATTGCCCGGCCAACTGTAGTTTTTAAGTACCTTAAGAGCTTCGCGAGAGACCCCCTTGATATTGCGATCATTTTTGACATTAAACTCTTCGATAAAAGACTGAACCAAAAGTGGAATATCCTCAGCTCGTTCTCTCAATTGGGGCAAGACGATACTAAACACATTGAGTCGATAAAACAGATCTTCTCGAAAGCTTCCCTCTTCTACGGCCTCCTCTAGATTTTTATTTGTGGCAGCGACCACACGCACATCCACTTCAATCTCTTTTGTTCCGCCGACTCGACGAAATCGACCGTCTTCTAAAATCCGTAAAAGCTTGGATTGAAGATCCACATTCATCTCACCAATCTCATCCAGGAACAGCGTTCCTTGGTGTGCGAGTTCAAAACAACCCTCCTTCATGCTAACGGCGCCAGTAAAGGCGCCTTTTTCATGTCCAAAAAGCTCACTCTCTAAGAGCGTGGCGGGTATGGCCGCACAGTTGACGGGTATATAGGCTTTGTCTTTTCGTTTTGAGTTTTGATGAATGGCTTTAGCCACCAGTTCTTTGCCTGTTCCGCTCTCACCCGTAATCAAAACGGGTGCAGAGCTTGGTGCGATGATCTGTACTTGCTTGAAAACTTCTTTCATTCGAGGAGTGGAGCCATTGAGTTTTCCAAAGGTTCCCAGTTTGCGCACCTTGTCGCGCAAAAGAAGCATTTCTTCGTAAACTCTGGCGCGGCCCGAGATTTTTTCGAGTGTAATTTTGAGGCGCCCCACATCGAGCGGCTTGGTGAGAAACTCCTCGACCCCCACCTTCACTGCTTCTACAGCCGTATCGATACTCCCATGAGCAGAGATGATGACGACATGAGTGTGCTCGAGTAGCTTTTCATCTTTCAGTAGGTGCACCAGAGCCATACCATCGTTATCGGGCATCTTCAGATCCGTCAGAATGATTGCCGGTTGAAATCGCTTGACGGCATCAAAGCCCGAGCGCACGTCAGCGGCTGTGAAAACTTCGTAACCCCAGTTTTCAAGGAGATCTTTAAGTCCCTCTCGCGCGTTGGCTTCATCATCAACAATCAGAACTCGAATCCGTGGACTCTCTACCGTGCTCATTTCTTTCATTTTATTTCTCCGCTCCCGAACGAGGGAATACCAGTTGGAAACTGCTGCCTTTGTTGAGCTCCGATTGAAGCTCAACAAAACCACCATGTTCTCGAACAATTCGGCGCACAATGGCTAGGCCGAGGCCACTGCCCTTTTCTTTTGTCGTAAAGTGAGGACTAAAAATCTTAGCGCGAATCTTATCGTCAATTCCCAATCCATTATCACTCACACGAATGAAAATAGTTTTTTCATCAAAGCCCGTTTCAATAAGAATTCGTCCGCCTTGAGGCATGGCCTGAGAGGAGTTGATGAGTAGATTCAGAAGGGCTTGACGAATTTGATCCTCAATTCCCAAAAGACGAGGGAGCTCAGATGAAATCTGAGGTTCAAAGCGAATCGATTTCTGATCGAACTCAGCCCTCAGAAGATCAATACATTTTTGAACCACCTGATTTAAGCTAAAGAGGGCCTTTGAGGGTTTGGCCGGAGCGGCTAGCTCCAAAAAGTTTTGAATCACTTTGTCGAGTCTGCGAATTTCGTCGCTGACGACATTAAAATATTTCAAGGCCTTTTCTGAGCTCGGATTTTGGGAGCTTTTGGCCATGTCCTGTACAAATCCCTTGAGAACCTCCATGTTGATAATAATGGAATTCATGGGATTCTTAATCTCATGAGCTAAAACAGCGGCCATCTCGCCCAAAGTCGTCATTCGGTCTCTAAAATCCTGGTCATTGCTGTCATGAGTCACAGGAGGTCTCCCAAGCGATCTTGCTGTGCATGGACTATTTCTTATATCCTAGAGCAAGTGAGTGTACAGCCCTCCATTTGTCGCATTTTTACCTTCATGAGCCTCCTCAGTCTCCTTGGATGTGCGGCTCAAACCAGTTACGGCTTGTATCAAGATGCTCAGGCTAGGCTTGAGAAGGCTAAGTCGGTAGACCCTCGAGACCCGAAGACGCTTCGGGCTGAAAGTGAATTCAGCTCAGGTCGAGAAGCGATGAAAGAGGGGCGTTATGGGAAGGCCGAACATAGTTTTATCAGTTCGATGAGCCTGGCGGATCAGGTGGTTAATCGAGAGCAAATCGAAGCGGCGAAGGCAGAGCAGTTGCGGGCTCAAATCGAAAGCCAGCCCGTTACACCCCCGACGCCTGAGCAGTTGGCAGAAGTGGCAAAACAAGAGGTCAAGCAGACCCAAGAAAAAATCGATCGAACCTCTTTGCCGCGGGAGGCCCTGGCTAAATACTTGGCAGATAAGCGTCGCGCTGGATCATCGGCGCCCAAGCCTCTTCCGGCAACACCCACTCCTCAGGGCCCAGAGGTGCGCAGTGGCGGCAATTCAGCTAAGACTCCAGTAGAGATTACCCAGAATTCGGTGACGAGCGTTGAGGACAGTGCGGCTCAGCCCCCACCCCCGTCCTCGCCTGAGCCCTTGCCTCAGCAGCCCACTCAAATATCACCCACAATAATACGTCCTCTCGATGAAAGCTTGGGGGGGGCAGAACCCATCGAGCTCGAACCGCTCAAGCGCACTCTGCGCGGAAGACTTTCTTTTGATCCGAATTCAAGCAAGCTCTCAGATGCTTCGATGAGCCAGTTGGACTCGATGGCGCAGTTTCTGATTGAGAATCCGAGCAACTCTTTGCTGGTGGTTAACGTCTTAGGATCCAATGAAGCTGAGGGCCTTCTGGGTGAGCGGTTTCAAGAGGTGTCTGGCTATTTGAAGGCAAGGGGTGTTCCTGAGGATCAAATTCGGATGGATAACATCAAGAAATCCGGGAGTGTAGCCTCACTCGAGCTTTACTTGATTGACCATTGAAAACTGGGCGTAGCTCTGCCACAAGAGGGGGCATGCTGCGTGCGCTAGAAATTCAAAAGCTCTCGCAAGCCCTCAAGTTTCGGTGGTCCGATCAAACTCACTCAGAGATTCCCCTGGGCTGGTTAAGGAGTCACTGCACTTGCGCGGTTTGCCTTGAAAAACAACAATCAAAAAAAGAAATTCCGCTCTTTTCATCGAAGGCTGAGATGGACGCCTATTTTTCTCCTGAAGCCATACTTTCGGTGGGTAACTACGGATTTGAAATTGTTTGGAAAGATAAGCATCGAAGTATTTACGACTTTGATCGTGTAAAAATCTCGTTTGAGAATCAAAGTCTTCCATCACATTTACAGTCTTTGTCGGTGTCAAAAGCAATCGGAGACCGGCTATGAACTCACGGGATTTGATTCAATCGATACGAATCGAAGAGCAGCATGTGTCTTGGTACAAGGCGGAAGTGCCTCAAGTAGATCCCGGACTTTACAATACACTGGGGCGACAACTTTTTGATTTGTATCAAAAGTATAGCGTGAGTTCTGAGGACCAGCGGCAAATCGAGAAGTTAAGTTGGATTCTGCAATCTTTTAATTTGGCGGCAGCGGCTCGCAAGCCCTGGTGGAGGCGCTGGCTATGAATTGGGCCGCGCGACCAAAAGAGAATTCTAAAGATTGGTGGGAATCTAAATACCAAGACTCAACAGATTTTGTGTACTCAAAAACACCCTCCGATTTTTTAGTTTCGCAGTGGGATCTCTTTCCCATAAAAGCAAAGATTTTGGAGTTAGGTTCTGGTGAGGGACGTAACGCGGTGGCCATGGCTCTGAAGGGGTTTCAGGTGACCGCGATTGACTTTAGTGAGACGGCCATGAAGCGCGCTGAGGCCTTGGCTCGTGAATCCAACGCGACCGTCCATTGGAAGAAATCAGATCTCGATTTCTTTTTGCCTGAGCTTTTGAGTTTTGATGCAATCGTCGTGATAGACTATCGACCCGCTCCCACTTTGCTCAAGAATTTGGTCCGCGGATTAAAGAAAGACGGCTTGCTGCTCATGGAATCTTTTTTGACTCCGATGTGTATCGAGAGAAAAGATCTCGAAGTCTTTGAAACTTTCAAACCAGGCGAAATGCTCCGAGTGGTTCAGGAGTCTTCTCCGAGTCTTCGGTGCGTCTATTATTCAGAGCTCGGGCCAGAGCGCTTGAAGGCAAACTTAATTGCACGAAAGGTAGAGATGTTATGAGTTCATTTGCGAGGGATTATATTTTTAGAGCGAGTGATCTTTCTCGTCGATCGAGGACCTACACTTTTGACGATGTTTTGTTGGTCCCGATGAAGAGTGCTGTGGCGAGTCGCTTTCATACCGAGCTCACCACCGCTTTTACGCGAAGGCTGAACATGAAGCTTCCCTTTATCGCTGCCAACATGGACACAGTTTCAGAATCGACCATGTGCATCGCGATGAATCAGTTAGGGGCTGCTGCCATTCTTCACCGATTTATGACGATTGAGGCTCAAGTGGCTGAGGTAAAGAGGATCCGAGATCAAAAAAATAGCGATGATTGGATCGTTGCAGCATCGGTGGGGGTCAATCAAGATTCTAAAGATCGAGCTAGAGCTGTGGTCGATGCGGGTGCGAATTCTATCACAGTGGATATTGCGCACGGGCATAGCGATGCGATGGTGGAGATGGTCAAGTATCTGAAGGCTGAGTTTAAAAGTGTGGATGTGATTGCCGGAAATGTGGCCACCGGATCAGCGACTTTAGATTTGATTCGGGCTGGTGCGGATGCCATCAAGGTGGGCATTGGACCGGGCTCAATGTGCACGACTCGCATTATCACGGGAGTGGGCGTGCCTCAGCTAACGGCGATTGCCTTAGCGGCCGAGATCGCCAGGCCCGAGGGTGTGCCTGTGATTGCGGATGGGGGTTTAAAAGCCAGCGGAGACATGGTGAAGGCTTTGGCTGTAGGGGCTTCAAGCATCATGGCCGGCTCTTTGTTTGCCGGAGCGATTGAGACTCCGGGTGAGCTCGTGAAGGGTCGAAAGGCTTACCGCGGCATGGCTTCGCGAGCGGCTCAGACCTCTTGGCGGGGCGGTGAGCTGCCCGAGGGTATGGCTCCTGAGGGAGAAAGTCATTTCGTGAGTTGCAAGGGGCCGGTGGCAGAGATTGTTCATGAGTTAGCGGGTGGAATCCGAAGTGGTTTAAGTTACCTGAACGCTCGTAATCTCGCGGACTTGGTCGAGAATGCGTATTTTGTAGAACTCAGCCCGAATGCCCTTCGCGAAAACGTGGCGCATGGGCTTCTTCAAAGTGATAGCGTAAGAAATCCCTAGAACAGGCTTGCTCTCACACAGAAAGCTTAGATAGCTTTCGAAGTCTGTAGCGGTCGTAGTTCAGTCTTCAGCTGAACTGGGACCTGCGAAGTGAATGCGGTCGTAGCTCAGCTGGATAGAGCATCTGGCTTCGAACCAGAGGGTCGGGAGTTCGAATCTCTCCGACCGCGTTTTTTTAAAATCACCACGAACAGACTGAAAGAGCCGTGTGACGCTAGCCCGACCCGTAGGCAAGGAGCGGTGAGCGAGTACT
>JBILFF010000123.1:0-5923 GCA_044351695.1 Bdellovibrionota bacterium | reverse complement strand
TTGGACTTCGAATGAAGGGAGCTCGAGGCTCCGAAGTCGAGGGCCGAGTCACCGAGGCTCTGGCTTTGGTGCAGATGGCAGATTTTCAGAAACGTGCAGTCACGACATTATCTGGCGGCCAGCAGCAGAGAGTCGCACTTGCGCGAGCTTTGGTGAATCGCCCAAGAGTTCTTCTACTCGATGAGCCCTTATCGGCACTCGATGAAAAACTGAGATCCGAAATGAAAGTGGAGCTCCTGAATCTTCAACGCAAATTGAAGATGACCTTTATCTTTGTCACTCACGATCAAGAGGAGGCTTTAACGCTGAGCGATCGACTAGCCGTCATGAATCAGGGCATCGTCGAACAAGTCGGCACGCCCCAAGAGATTTACGAGTATCCTCGTAGTCTTTTTGTGGCCAACTTCATTGGCACCTCAAACACAATCATGGGAGAAGTTGGTCTTCCGCAAGAAAATGCGATCCAAGTGATACAAAATTCTAAAAAGCATTTTCTGGTGAGAGCCTCTCGCGATGGAGTCCGCCCCCTTCCCATTGTTCAAAATGCTCAAAAGGTAAAGATTTTGATTCGACCCGAAAAAATGAAGATTCTAAAAAGTCAGCCCTCGAGTGATCAAAATTTTGTCGAGGCCGTGGTGAGCGAGATTCTTTATCGGGGCCCACAAACACAGTTTCAAGTGCTCGCCAAAGAGGGCTCAGGGACATCCCCCGTTTGTCTTTCGATCATTCAGGCGAACTCGGCAATCACGGCCAAAAGAAATTTTTCGATTGGAGATCGAGTCTTTGTGGCTTGGCAGTCAGAGGATTGCGTGTTGATGGGCGAAGACGGAGCTCTACCCCTTCCTCAGGCAGAGGCGAATCCTGCTTCGTCTGGCTTCGCGGGTGAAATTTTATCCGGAGAAAGTCTCGCGGGATGAGCCCATTGCCTCGAAAATCCTGGCCTATCTATGCTGTGCCAGGCGCTCTTTGGATTGCTGTCTTTCTATTTGTTCCTCTTTTGATTGTGCTTATCTGTAGTTTTTTAAAAAGATCTCCTGCGGGCGCGATTTTGTACGAATTTACCCTGGAAAACTATGCCCGCGCTTTCGATCCGATTTTTTTGCGTATTGTTTTTGAAAGTTTTCAGCTGGCTGTTTTAACCGCCTTATCGTGCCTGCTGTTAGGCTATCCTGTCGCCTACGTCCTGGCGACGATTCAACGCCCTTGGCGCAGCATTTTGATGATTCTTTTAATCATTCCGTTTTGGACGAATCTTGTGGTGAGAACTTTTGCCGTTCGTCAACTCATCGGCGATCAAGGGCCAATCAACACGTGGCTCCTTCATGCGGGATGGATTCAAGAACCGATTCATTTTTTGAACTCTTTCTTTGCTGTCTATGCAGGAATGGTACTGAACTATCTTCCTTTTATGGTCTTGCCTCTGTATGTGACACTCGAGAAATTTGACTTCACGCTTCTTGAAGCCGCCCGAGACCTCGGAGCTTCTGGCTGGAACACTCTGCGGAAAGTTCTTCTTCCGTTGACGAAGCCTGGAATGATCACGGGATTTATTTTAGTCTTTACTCCTTCGCTAGGTGAGTTTTTGATTCCGGATCTCTTAGGAGGAGCTCGCACGATGCTTGTGGGCAATCTCGTCAGTCATCAGTTTTTGAAAGTTCGAGACTGGCCTTTTGGCTCTGCCCTCAGTCTTCTGCTGATGATTGTTGTTTTGATAAGCCTCATGATTATTCAAAGGACTTGGAAGCATGGCCGTCGCGAAAACTTGGGATAACGAAAAAATTTCAGAGAAATCCCGGCCACGGCCTGCTCGAGCATGGCTGGCCTTGACTGGATTACTTTTTGGTCTTCTTTATCTGCCTCTTTTGGTTTTGGTGTTCTACTCGTTCATTGATCCAGCTCAGCCTGGTCAGTGGACTTTTCGATGGTACCGTCAACTAGCTCAGGACTCTCAACTCATGGAAGCCTTAGGAGTCAGTCTTTGGGTGGGACTTTGGAGCACTCTCTTTGCGGCGGTCCTGGGGACGGGCATTGCTCTTGCTTTGGAGAGAAGAAATTTCGCAGGCAAAAAAAGTCTAGAGATGATTAACCTCGTTCCTTTAGTGATGCCTGAAATCGTCCTCGGACTTTCTTTGCTCGTTTGGTTTGGCTTGATTCAAAAAGCATTCGCGGTCTTAGGAATTGAGTTTGGATTGGGAAGTTTGAGTTTGATCATTTCACACATCACTTTTTGTCTTGCTTACGTCGTCATCACCGTCCAAACACGGCTTCAAGATTTTGACCGCTCTCTCGAGGAGGCCGCACTCGATTTAGGAGCTACTCCCTGGATGAGCTTTTGGAAGGTTACCTTTCCTCTCATCTGGCCTGGAATTTTGTCGGGCAGCCTTTTAGCTTTCACGATCTCGTTTGATGATTTCATCGTGAGTTACTTTACCGCGGGCGTCGGCTCGGACCCTCTTCCCGTTAAACTCTACTCCATGATTCGGTTTGGAATGAGTCCGGCGATTAACGCGATCTCCTCTCTTATCCTAGCCGTCACCATCCTCCTGGTTTTATTGAGTTTTAGACCAAAACGAAGTCGTAGACACTAGGCCCGTTTCTTCCTAGCGTGATTTTGATGAGCAGCACACTCCTTCGCGAGGCTCTGAGCCTTGAAGTCGACCCCTCCAGTCGAAACTTGCGAGAGCATTTGACCACCGCTCTTTGGCATCGCCAGGCAGAGGATGGTCATTGGCATTATGCCTTGGATGACAACATCACGATGAATTCGGAGTATATTTTTTTTCTCCACTGGATGGATGAAGAAGACGACCCCTGTATTCAGCGATTGGCCCATTTTTTAATTCAAAAACAAAGTGCTGATGGCTCATGGAATATTTTTGAAGGGGGCGAAGGAAATTTAAGTGCATCGGTCGAGGCGTATTTTGCGCTTCGTCTTGCGGGATTTTCAACAGAGCATGAATGCCTTCAGAGGGCTCGCCTCTGGATCTGCAATCAAGGTGGGATTCCAAAAGCTCGAGTGTTCACAAAAATTTGGCTTTCTTTGTTTGGTCTCTATTCATGGGAAGGGGTGCCCATCATTCCGCCCGAGATCATGCTTTCGCCTCGGGGAACACCTTTCAATATTTATGAATTCTCATACTGGTCGCGGACCGTCATCATTCCTCTCACCATTTTGTTTGATGTGAAGAGAATGAAGAGAGTGGACTTCACGGTCGATGAGCTTTACCCCACCAAAGAAAGTAAAAATGATCTGAGCATTCCCGAGCCCTTACGCGTCGATGAGTCTTGGATCATTAAAAAAAGATTATGGGACATTCCCTTGCTGAAATGGGATCAAGTTTTTCACACGATCAATCAAGGCGTTGTTTTTTATGAAAACAAAGTGCCGATTAAGCCTTTGCGTCAACAGGCGCTTGAGATGGCTAAAAAGTGGATTCTCCAGAGGCAAGACGAGGCGGGAGACTGGGGCGGCATTGTTCCTGCCATGATGAACTCAGTCATGGCGCTTTACGCCACGGGAGAGAGCAAAGAACATTCAGCGATTATTCGGGGGATGCAGGCTCTCAAGAGACTCACTCGAGGAGTCAGCTCGAGCATCGTGTCTCATCGCCATGAAAACAAAGACTCAGCCACTCTTCAGTCTTGCGTCTCGCCGATCTGGGACTCTGCGCTTGCAGCTTTGGCTTTGCTTGAAAGTGGTGTGAATCCTCAAGATGAGCGGCTTCAAAGAGTGCGAACTTGGCTCTGGGACAATCGCATCACGAAAAAAAGTGATTGGGCCTTAAAAGCCAAGCTTAAAAAAGGGCAGAGCTTTGCGGCTTGGTGCTTTCAGTATCACAATTCATTTTACCCTGACTTAGATGACTCTACAGTGACCACCCTGGTGCTTTACAAGCTGGGGATGAGCAAAGAGCAATTGCGTCCGGCGCTGCACTGGATTTTTGCCATGCAGAATTCGGATGGAGGCTGGGGAACTTTTGATCGAGATAACAATCAATGGATTCTCAATGAAATTCCATTCGCAGATTTGAAATCTCTCATCGATCCCTCGAATCCCGATGTGACCGGACATGTTTTGGAGACCTTGGGAGAATTGGGATTTGGAGGAAGCGCTGAGACAGAGGCAGCCATTCGCTATTTGAAGCAAGTACAACGTCCTGATGGCTCTTGGTTTGGTCGTTGGGGTGTTCATACTCTGTACGGCACCTGCGCTGCGGTGGTGGGAATGCGAAAGTGCGGAGAAGCCATCAGCTCGCCGAGTCTTCAAAGAGCACTGCAGTTTATTCTGTCTCGTCAAAATTCTGATGGTGGCTGGGGTGAGCATTGCGAGAGCTACCATCCCGAGAACGAAACAGGACGTGGCCACTCCACGCCGAGTCAAACGGCTTGGTCGCTCATGACTTTGCAGGCCATGCGCCGGCATCCCCAAGAATTTTCGAACGAGTATTTAAAAGCACTACAATTTCTGAAGACTCGTGTGATCGAAGACGGTTTGCACGAGCCTGAATTTACGGGTACGGGTTTTCCACTTCACTTTTACCTGCGCTACGATGGCTACAGAAATTATTTTCCGTTAATCGCTCTGGGACGTTGGGCACAAATCTGACCTCAAGGATGATGGCAGTATTTTGATATTTCTGTAGAATGATTGTGTGACTTATTTTAAACGCTCGACGGATTTGTCTTCAAGTACAACCTTTAATTGGACTGCTTTTTGGTTCTTAGCAGTGACCCATTTGGTGGGATTGCTTGGCTGGCCCTTGTGGGTGGTTTTCAATGGCGCTCCTCAGTGGCAAGAGATCAGCGTTTTCGTCTTTATGTATTTCATGGCGATTTTGGGAATCAACTTTGGCTATCATCGCTGCTTGGCCCACAAATCCTTTCAAATGAACGGGATTTTAAAATTTTTATCTCTTTTTGGCGGGGCTTCTACCGCAGAAAACTCGGCATTGATTTGGTGCTCCACCCATCGCCGTCACCATCGTTATGAAGATACCGATCAAGACCCCTACAATATCAAAAAGGGCTTTTGGTGGGCTCATATGGGCTGGATTTTTGCAGCACCCGCCGCTGAAAATTTTACGAACTCCCCAGATCTGCTCAAAGATAAAATGATCGTTCATCAACATCGATATTATGTTTGGTGGCTGGCTGCGAGCTGTTTTGGCTTGCCCCTGGCCCTCGGATTTTTATTGGGTCGCCCCATGGAGTGCTTGCTCTTGGGCGGGTTTACGAGACTTTTTTTGGTCGATCACTTCACTTATTTTGTGAATTCATGGGCCCATTACTTTGGCTCTAGACCCTACTCGACAAAAATTACGGCTCGCGAATCTACCGTGGTGGCCTTAGTCACTGCGGGTGAAGGCTATCATAATTTTCATCACCGGTTTCCATTTGATTATAGAAACGGACATAAATGGTTTCATTTTGATCCCACGAAATGGATGGTTTTCGGATTTTCAAAACTCGGTTGGACTTGGGCTCTCAAAGAAACCCCGGCCAGCGAAATCTACCGGGCGCGAATTCAAACGCAGCAAGCTCGACTCGAGTTTACTCATCCTCGATTGGCTAGCCTTAACGAATCGATTGAGGCGGCTCATCGTCGTTGGCATTTGCTTGTCATGGAAGTGGAGAGCTTAAAGCAAAACTGGGATGGCAGATTCTCTGAAAGAATGAAGCTTCTCCGCCAGAAACGTCGTGAAGCGAAGCGAGACTTCATGAGAGCCTACGAAGAGTGGCAATTCGCCATATCGAGTTTACAAAAAGCCAATATCTAAAAAGCCTTAAAGTAGTAAAGCCCGATCCAAAGTGCCCGCAAATCAGAGGCCTCGACAGTGAAGCCATCTAATTTAAAGCGATCACGAATCAGCTCGAGATGTTCCATCCAACTCTCAGGAACCCTAATCTTCTTATGACGATCTGT
>JBILFF010000173.1:0-3353 GCA_044351695.1 Bdellovibrionota bacterium | reverse complement strand
CGTTCAGCGTCTTCGAGCAAGGAGTCCAGCACAATCATTTTGTTAATCGTGGGGGCCGTATAAGCGTCGAGACGGTGAATCAAGAAAAGATCTGCAATCGAATCTACCTGCTCTTCGGTCACATTTTTGGAGTTCTTTCCACTAATGCGATGAAACACCTCAAGAAGCGCCGCTTTTCTTTCATCCTTGAAACGATGTAAAAGTCGCTGCAAGAGCTGCTCTTTTTCTTCGTCATTCAAAGTTTGAGAGCCTAAAATTCGATCTCTCTCCTCCAGATATTCCGCTCGATCCAAAACACGTTCTAGCTCATGCACATCGGACTCTTTGAGATCCGAAAGCCGACGCCCCAGAATACGAGTCAAAAGGGCGTGCCGCTTAAGCAAAGAGACTACTTGTGAGCGCGTCGACGCCGCCCTCGAAACATCTTTGAGAATGGCAAAACTATTGTCGGTCCAAGTAAACGTGGGGTCGGATGCTTTTTGGGCATGAGAGCGCATAAAGCGGACCACTACCAGATTTCCATCGACATCGATTCGATTGTAACGCTCGATTTGATCAAACAAATCCTGCCTACCTGTTTGATAGGCTTTTACGGCCCACTCAATAGATTCGAGCCCATTCCAACCTTCCGGAAAATCAATTTCAATTTTCTGCTTACGAATCACATAGTCCAAAATATGCTTGAGGCCGTTCGAATAAGTAGGAAAAGCAAACTGATTTCTCACATAAGGATAGAGATCTACCATCCGCTCCATCATCCGAAAGACATCTGCGGGGGACAGGTCTTTAAATCGGCGAAAAAAAGCCTGGTTTCGAATCAACATGCCCAGCTTGCCGTCAGGCGTTTCGTAATAATACGAGCTGCGACGCTGCGAGCTAGTAAACTTATCTGGTGTGCTCTTGAGAATATCAAATTCTTGATGAAACTTGGTCTTCTCGTGGTGTGAGTAAACACTGATGAGGTAGTCGCCCGCCTTGAGCCTCTTATTCTTTTTGAAAAATCGAATAAAACCTGCCCAAGCTTCTTCCATCTCTGTTTGGTTTAGTTTTTCTGAAAACTCAAAGAATTCATCTACAATCTTGTCTTTCTTGCGACTCTTCAGGTCCTCCAGTCGCGCCCCAAACAAGTAAACCCCGGAGCGATAGTCGCGAGACATCAGATCTTCAAAATCTACATGCACAATGGTATCGACCCCTGCAAAAGGATCCTTGTAGGTCTCCAAAATAACGGGATGATCTTTCACAAAAGCTGTCGCGTGCGCCACGTAGCGCCGAAGCCGCTCAGGCTTCAGACCTGTTAAAATAGCGATTCTAAAAAATTCGTTCGAATTAACTTTAAGCCTTGAGAGACTTCGCAGATCAGGAAATCCTTGTTCCTGAAAAATATCCACCTGATCTCGAGTCGGCGGA
Source organism: Bdellovibrionota bacterium (assembly GCA_044351695.1). Taxonomy (GTDB): domain Bacteria; phylum Bdellovibrionota; class UBA2394; order UBA2394; family UBA2394; genus JBILFF01. The sequence goes on along the minus strand of JBILFF010000173.1, from coordinate 1,943 downwards.
AACGGCACCATCGAGAGATCGCTTTTTTGATGGAGTTGCTCACGCGTATAAACTCCGAAGGGATTCTTCATCAGCTGAGGGGTGCGACGAGCCCGAACCGTAGCCAGTGCCTCGGGATTGGTCATCAGCTCCATGTAGTCAGCATGTAAACCTTCAACCTCCGGAAGATGATCTTGAACGTTGATAGAAAATTCCTCGTAATGCTTTTGTTTTCGGGAATTCTTTTTTGCAGGCGTTCTTGGATCAATCATGGGCTTCAGATAAATCTTCGCCTGAGCTGGAATTCGATGAAGACTTCGACCCAAAGCCCAAGCGGCAAAGGCGGCAGCAAGCTTGTCTTCGGGGCGCAGATCTTGATGGCCCTTGGCCATGATCGGCATATAGAGAGGCTTCTTGCCTCCTTCGATTCGACGAAGAAGCGGCACCACCATGATCACTCCATCTCGAATCAAAACCGCATCTCGAATATAGAGTGGTTGCTTTTTTGGATTAAGCATCATCTCCTCGGTCGCTGCGGCAGCCACAAAGAGATCTCCGGGCTGATACTGCGGCCGAACGGCTCGCTCCTCAAGATGCTCAATCAAGGCGTCGGCTGCTGTGCTCGCGGTGCGATACATTTGCGCCAAACCAGGCGTCGGAAACTCTTTTTGATGAACCTGGCCATGAAAATGCAACCAAACCAAATAGGGATCTTTGAGACTTGCAATCAGTTGCGACAGAGAAATCAGAGCCGAAGTCGAATACTCAAAACCGGATCCGTGGGTCTGACCAATAGCCGCAGAGACTTCTTCGAGACTTTTCTCACACGAGGGACGGCTCGCCTCCAGCTCGAGCTTGATCGACAGGAAGCTTAAAAAAATAAAGCTCGTCACTATCCACTTATGAGCCCCGATTTTCATCCCTCAACCCCCTCTTTAAAACTCGTTAATGCCTCGCCACAGGATGCCGCACTCTTTGATGCCGCCCCCCTTTTCGCACAAGCGTTAAAAAACCTTGGCAGTTATCGCGTAGCCTCTGCTTGGCCAGATCGAGCTCACTCGCTTGGCCCTCATCCGTCAGCAAATGGACTGACTCCGTAGTCAATCGACGCACTCGATTAAAGGCACGAATCGCGGACTGCCGAGCGGATCTCGTCTTTATTTGACTTGTCCACCGATCCCGAATGTCAGAAAAAAATTCTTCGGTAATTGAACGACCAGGATCGCTGAGTCTCAGCAGAATCCAAAAATCATCCCAACCAAAATTCATTAAAGCTTGGCGATGTCTCGCGCTCCAGGTGAGCCACTGCAGCAACATTTTTCCTTTTACCGTTGAAGGACCTGCCGATCTAAGGGCTTGAATCAAAGAGTCGAACGCATCTCTACGCTTTCCATCCGACAGAAAGTGAGCAAAGCGCTCTAAGAACGCTTTGCTCTGGAGGTCTTTGCTTGGATGAAAATGATCTGCAAAAACACGCGCTAAGTAAGCTCGAGAATACGGCATCATGCGGGGATCGGATCGAATGCTCTCAAAAAATGGTCGTAAGACCTTTTGGATTTTCGGATCCTTCGTTTTGAAAATATAGGTCACATCTGCACTCAATTTACTTGTGTTATGGCTTGTATTGGATGAGCCCCACATGACCACATGAACTTTTTGGCCCTCTGCATTTAAAAACTCAAAATATCGTAGTTTTAAATGAAGCTTATCATTCTCGCGGCCGTGAAGATCAGCCCCTCCTTGATAAACAAAAACATTTTTCTCCCACTCTAAGGCTGAATCAAGGGCGGGTGTGTCCTCAATCGCTTTACCCGGCAAGATCCCCGCAGACTCTCGAATGATTGGCGCAAAAAGAGCATAAGGGAGAGCTGACCAAGTCTCTGTTGCTTGAGAGCCATCAACCGCCAAGAAAAACTCCTTGGGCTTGTTACGACTCAAAACAGAGCGAAGATGTTTAGCAAAAG
>JBILFF010000095.1:0-8573 GCA_044351695.1 Bdellovibrionota bacterium | reverse complement strand
TACGTGCTATTTCGCAAGTAGTCGTGTCAAAGGGACGAATAATAGTAGGCAAGACGCTCACCAGGCACTTGCTAAACAATCTTGTTCTTTTGAGCATTCGACTAATTTCCTCGGAATTCCGTCTTCTTAGATCAGTACTTTCAATCTTTTTTCTACGGAGTGAGTCCTCGAGCTCCTTAACACGACACTCGGCCTTATTTCGCTCCGTTTCGAGATTCTCACAACGTTTTTCAAGGTCCCTGGGCGTCGGTTTCTTTGGAGCCGGACGAATGCCACAGATTTTGCGAATTTTATCGCAAAGGCCTTTTAACATTCCACCACTTGCCAAAGTTTGCTGGTAAAGTGTGGCGCCCAGCACCGTATCTTCGGCAATAAAAATCGCGGGGATATCATCGTAATCTGCAAAAACATCGCTAGCGTCGGGGACCAGCGCAAAGCTTTCGGGAAGAATAAAGAAGCCTTCAGCGCCAATGAGAATATCTTCGACATTTTCAGAATCGATGGCTGTGTCCAAAATCTCGTCCACGGAAAATTCAGGTAATTCTTGTGCGGATATTTCCCGAAAGCCAGTGGCAGCGGTGAAGCTTGTTAATATGTAAAATGCTGACAGTAATTTATTTTTCATAGTGCACGTTCCTTTTTTTATCTATTTGTGTGTGTGAAAATTAAATACTATGGATTTTCCCGCCAATAGGTGGTGCAGAAGTCCATCGTCATTCGATCGGCCATGGCGTCGCAACCTTCGCCTTTCATGCAATGACAAAAGGCATCCTTCCAAGGGTCTAACGCATCAACACCTACACCAGGATTATGTTCGGGCGAAGACTCGCAACGGGCTGCTTCAGAGCATCGGTTTGCTTTAGCGGCGCAGCTTTCAGGAGGCGCCATTAATCTCTCGTAGTACGAGTAGGCTGCTAAGCCTACAGCAACACCGCAGGCGGATTGCACAACCGGTCTTGTGCAAACCCATACTCCCGCCCTCCAGACACACCCGAGCCAAGCCGCTTCAGCAGGCTTTCGAGTCGATTCGATTGCTAAGATGCTCGCGACAACGAGCGCACCAAAAACAAATTTTCTCAGTAATGAATTCATAAACTTTCTCCTTCTTAGAATTAATTAAATTTCGGGGCAGTAGTTGAGCACAAGGTCACGAACCCGGCTCGAAGCGCCCCATTGGCAAGTTGTAATGAAATGTCGCATAGCCTGAAGATATTCGCAGATTTCTGCACTCGGTGCGGGGCGACTGATGAGATCTTGAACCACTCGATCAAATTGATCCTGCATCTGACGACAAAGAGGGTCTTCGGTTGGCGGAATTTCAACTACCGGCGCGTGTGCTGTGGTCGTCGTGGTAGCCACATCAATAATAATCCAAACGATAATTGGTATTCCCCAAATCAGAGCTAGATGGTGTGAACCCGTTCGACGGTATTCTGCCAAAGCAGCAAAGAAATTCTGATCCAATTCTATTCTTGTTCCATCTGGCGCCTTCAAATGTGGAGCTTGAGCGGCGATGATCGTCACAGCATTGAGAATTTGTGCCTCAGTGATATTGGGGGAGTCCCCAAAATATTCCAAAGCAAATTCACGCAAGCTTTCTTCGTCTTCCTGGCTTAGTCCTCGCGGAACTTCAATCGGAGTAATAGTCTTTGTAGATTTTGAAATTGTTTTCGTTTGTGCCGAAAGCATCAGATACGGATTAAAGCTTGCGACAACAATCAAAGTACTTGCGAACAGACTTTTAAGTCTCTGGGGCGTTAATGTTTTCATCAGTTTCTCCTTTGGCAATATTCATTTGCACCGCGTATGCCAGCGAGATCGACGCTGTAATTACTGATCAATCTTGAAAAAAGACTGCTCACTGAGCGGTGAGCGATACGAAATTGTCTTTCTTGCCCCTAAACGAAAAGCTGTGAGGTCGTATTGAGTAATGCGGCAAAGGATTTGTCGGGATTAAAAAGCTAAAATCTGAGCCGCCCCAGACTCGAACTGGGGACCCACTGGTTAAAAGCCAGTTGCTCTACCAACAGTCTCTCAGCGCCTCCCCCGGGCGAGATAGCGGGCTTACGCCCGAAAGGGTCGCGATTCTCACGATCGCGAAGCATTTTTCTTAAGATCCAAAAAATAATCAGGAAAACAGCCCAGGAAAGATAATCTTATGTCGATTGCGCCTTACTCAAACTCAAAACGCAGGCATCCAGATCTGACCCCCCACGAAAAATATGGCCTTTGGAGGTCCTATCCCTATGCGAATGCGGCCAGAGTGCTCGATAACTTTCAGAGAATTCAAAAGAACCATTAATTATTTGTTTAAAAGGAGATCAGCATGGAAGCTCAAATTCTCTCTTATGTTGAAGGTTCAAGAAGTACCGAGAGTCGAGATCAAGAGTCCAAGGGCTCTCGATCCTGCGATCTTTATAACCCGCAGTTCACTTATTCTTCTCGCGCTCGCCTTTCTCTCTCCGACGGCAAGCCCGCAGGCCTCGTGATCGAAACTTGGGGATGAGTCTGGGCCCATCCCCAAAGTCTTCGAGTTTTTACGGTCGAACAAAAGTAAATCGAGTCGTGATGGTAAATCCCTTCTCTGTAGAAGTAGTGTAGAGCCAAAGGACTTTATCTTTGGCAAAGATCACGCCTTTCATTCCGAGGATTTGATAGACCTGAGAATTGTTGGTCGCGAACTCAGAAAATACAGCAGAGTACTTTCCGCCTTGCTCCTCAGGTGTTTCAAGAGAGTAACTGGGGTCATTGCCATTCGAAGCCTCAAGAGTGGCTTGTCGATAGTCCAAAAGAGTAAAGCCCTCACGAGTCATGCTGGCTCGCAGGGGAATGGGTCCTTGGAGCATCACCATTCCGCCTTCGTCGGCTTCGTCATCCCAAGCGGCTTTGACATCGAGCGAGTCCTTTTTTCGATCGGGAGTACCTGCTTTTGAGAGGGTGAGGGTATAAAGCACGCGATTAAAGCCACTTTGCTCCGTGTAGATTCTGACTTCTTTCATTTTGTAGTTGCCTTCAGGGATGTCTTCCAGAGCGATCCGCGCCTTATCTTTGCTCGGAAAGTTCATCTCATCCGAAATGGCCAGTTTTCCTAAGGTGGGCTTCTTTTCTTGGCTGCCGCAAGCCCCGATCAGAAGGCTTAGAGGCAAGAGATACATAAAGCTTCGTGTGTAGAGCTTGAGTTGGGGGAGAATTAAAGAGTTCATCGTTTATCCTTTCATGCTTCGTTTTGAGTTTCGTTGTTTTCGTATCTTGTTGATTCATCGCTCTTTTGACTCCCTCCAGATATCAAAATAGAACGATCGTTCAAAAAGCATATACGACCGGACTAGTTTTTTGGCAAGGGGGGGTGTAGTGTGGGCTATGGCCACGAAGAAGGCTTTGAAGAAGGCATTAGTGCCCAAATTAAGAAAAACCGATCCAGATCCAAGGCTTGTTCGTTTATTTGCAAACGAAACCGCCAAGGCCGATCTGCGTCGTGCTGCGATTATTCAGGTGGCCATAAGAATTATTTCAGAAGAAGGCCTGGAGCGACTCAGTTTTGACCGAATCGGTAAGGCCGTCGGAATTGCGAAATCGCATGTGGTTTATTACTTCGATCAAAAAGAGGCGATTCTCGCCAAGTGTATCGAGTACAGTACGATTGTTGGGCAGTCCTTTGTGGTGCCAGCGGTCTCTGCCGCCTCAGCCGGAGCCCGTCGGTTAGAAGCTTACGTTGAAGGAAATTTTGAATGGATCAAGACTCACCCTGAGCAAGCCAAGGTCTTCATTCTGTTTATTGCGAACTGCAGCCGAAGCCCGGAGCTTGCGGAGCTTTATCAGCAGATTCGAGAGACATCGAATTCCAGGATCGCGGCGATTCTCGAGGAAATGGGCTGGAAGGACTCGCCAAAACGCGATCGAATCGCACTCGCTATTCTCGATCTCATTACAGGATCCATCATTGCTTTGATGGCTCTCAACCCGAAGGATTTTACAAAGGCCTGGGCCAAGCATCGAGAGAGTGTCATCAAAGCTTGTGGCGAGCTTGCCGCGAAAACGGGAAGTTAAGTTCCCTGGCTGAAGTTAAGTGATTGAATTTCTTTAAGAGCTGAGTCGAAGAGTTCGGCTCAAGCCTTGCTTTGTTAAGGAGATCTCATGTTTCGGTTGGTGGTCTTGGGCTTCGGCCTTTTTTCATTCTTTTTTATCGCAGGAGTTTGCGCGGCAGACGCGCATTATCAGCTGATTCGAAGCCCGGCGGTACGAATGGTGGATGGAAATCTTTTAGTTCTTGAAACTTTCGAACGAGTTCAGCCCGATGGCCAAAAAAAGAGATACTCGATTTTAAAAATCAGCACGCAAGAATCTCAAGAGATTCGGACGATCAAGCCTTTGAAATCCGAGGCCGATATTGATGCTCTCCTGGCTTCTGTTTACGTGCCGAATATTGTTCAGTTCGTTTCTGACTTTGTGGTGCGTGAGTATCGAGAGAGGGGAATGCTCGATAATTTGGCAGCGATTCAGCAAGAACGTTCGTTTCTAAACACTCCCGCGACATGGGTCATCGTGACTGAAGAAAATGATCTTCGAAAAATTCAGTCGGTCATGCGCGTGGTTCGTCGCGAGATGTATCCGCCAGAAATTCCGTTGCCCTTTTTTCCGGGCCAAGGTTCGCAAAGCTACCCGCCATCAGACGCAGACGTGAATCGCTCTTGGTATGAGCTCGAGCAGTTTATGAAAGATTCTCGTTCAGCAGCTCTCTTTGATGCCGAGAGAAGAATGGGGATTCGCTTAGAAGACCCACCACAAAGGTTGATCCCAGAGCGAAACATGGTCATTGGCAATTGGGCCGAGATTAAAAGTATGGTGAAGGCGAAAGGCGCGCCAGAAGAAGACCTGGTGAGTCTCATGCTCTATTCACTGATAAAACACGGAATGCATCTGCGGCCCGAGGGTTGGTTTGATGTGAAAATGGAAAGATCGGTTCGAAGTGATAATGGAGTGAAAATGTTTTGGTCCGGGGGGCCGTTAAATTCGGATTATGTCATTGAAGCGGTCGGCAGTCTTCGGCGCCTATGGGAGCGTAAAGGATTTAGGGTGCTTCAGTATTTTCCTGAACACGACACGTACGTAATGAGCGCAAACTTGGATGAGTTTGAAAAACACAATGCTCTTCGAGCCAATTCTACAGCGCCACACTTGGTCGAGACTCTAAATCCAAAGGCGCATTGGCAACCGTATCCCGTGCTTCCGCCGATGCGTTACGCGAAGCCCACCGATATTTATTTCGATGCTCCTCGTTTAGATTTGGGTCCGGTGGAGGTCAGGTGCCATCAGCTTTTGGGCAGTTTACGAATTCCATTTTATCTCGAGGGCGATCAAGCCCTTGAATATGGCTATCGACTTAAGCCTTAGGCTTAAGCTCTTCGTAAAGTTGATCGAGCAAGATCTGCGTCTGCGGAGTGATGTCGACAAACTGCATTCCTACTTTATGGATTTTTTGTCCCGACTCAACAATCGTCATGAGTCGAACCACTCTTGCGTTTAAGCGAACGAAGGGATCTCGTCCCGTTGGCAAAATGGATTTGAGATTGAGAACCAGTTCTACGGCAGCATTGGGATCTGGCAGAATATGCGTTTCTAAAAAAATGCCCCCGCGAGAAATATTTTGACTGTAACAAACTTCAAATTCTTTTTGAGTGCTGATCTGAACTTCAACTCGAGCGTCAACTCGCGGAAACTGGCGTTTATTTGAGTCTGAAGGTTTTGAGCTGAAGTCGTTCACGAACTTCTATTATGCGACGAAAGCAGTGAAGAGTCTAAGCGGCTTCTTCGCCATAGTCTCTCAGCGCCTCCCCCGGCCGGTCAGGGGCCAACGATATAAACGTATCGCCGCATGAAAATTGCTACGAAAACTCGAGAGGCAAACGAAGGCCAGAAGCTCTTGAGCGGAACGCCACAATCGACGAGATGAGAGCGTCACGATAGACTCGAGGCGAAAGTAAAAACATCTTGTGAATGAGTGAGATGAAGTAGCCGAAAGTCACAGGCTTAATTTGCACGGCATCAAGTAGGTTCCTAATGCCATTCTCTAAAAAGTGTTACCTATGTGTCCGGAATAGTCTGTTACCTATCTGTCGGGAAGGACAAAAAGGTCCGTTCAGAGAACCTTCCAGTGCTGAGAATAAGCAGGCGAGAGCATAAAGCGGAAAATCTTCGATGATGGCTCGCACTTTTCAAAAAAACGAAATCGGCATGATTGATGTTTTCAAAACTAACGCGAGTGACTCCGGGGATCTGCATACTTCGCTCGGGCACAACTCCGTCGCTTAAAATTCCGCGACGATGCATCAGTTTTCTAAAAAGCTCAAAGCTGGTGAGTTGCAAAAAGCGAGCATCGTGACTTGTTAACGTCAGAGCAGGCACTTGATCTTCGACGAAAGTTTGATGGATGGCTTGTTGATGGCGCAGCATCCAGTCTTGTCTCTTGGCCGCTTGCAGAGCTTTGGTAGATTGCCAAATGCCTTGGAGACGATCACGCAAAGCCAGAGGCAGGAGGTGGGTGCTCGATAAAAATCGATCCCAGGAGTCTCGGCCATTCTGATCTAGGCGTTGAGAAAATAAATCGGCCACCCAAGTGCCATAAAAAGGGCTCTGAATAAACCATACGCCTGCTACTTTTGATCGTAGCTCCGGAAAAGCCACCAGAGCTTCAAGAACTTCTACCCCCCCGCGACTGTGTGCGATGATGAGAACTTTCTTTTGAGCGGCCTGAAGGGCTTTGCGAATGACCAAAACGTTTTCAGAGCTCGCGCACTCTGAGCGTGTCGCTGCGGTCGAAAAAGCGAATGACTCAGTCTTCAGCCACTGCCTAAATGAGTCCATGTATCCGCGAAACCATTCATGAAAAAATCCAGGAACTAAAAGCACTTCATACTTCTCTGAAAGAGTCGCAGAGTGGTCCGGTGTGATGGAGTGAAGCTCCTCGCTGCGATCGGGGCTGATCCACGGAAGCTTTGAATAGTCGGTGATTTCTGAGGATTCTTGAGCCTCGATGCGCTCCCTAAAAAATAAGGCAAAAACAAAATAGATCAACACACTCAGCAAAATGGCCAAAAGCATTTGGTGGAGACGAAGAGGCATTGAGGCCTTCGGTTAGCACATTTCACAGAACGCAGCTATGATCCAGATAGATGTTCCAGGGTGGTCCTTGCCCCATCACGCTCATCAAAAAAGTGAGGCATTTTCGGGTAGATCTCTGGCATGAAGCTTGCTCTTCTGAGCGCTGTGCGTTTGTCGTTGTTGGCCCCCGGCATTTTTTTGGTGAGCTCCATTTTACCGATGTCGGTTTTTGCTTGCAGTGATGAGCTTCGTCTTGCGGCACAGTTTTTGGAGATCAAGAGCGCTTTGAGCGCCATTGATTTAAGCCTTCGAATTATCGAAAAAATCCAAATCGAAAATACGGCTCGGGTAAGCTTAAAGGGGCTCGATCGATTCGAGTCGGAGATCGAGCAAGTGTTTCGACTTCTCGATCAAGGAGACTTTTCGATTCAACAGAAACTCAAAATAAGAGATCGGCTTCAAAAAATACGAGGAAGTTTGTCAACGGATCTCGATGTGAGGATTTTGGATTTGGATCATCGATTATTGGTGGCCATTTCTCGTACCTATGCTCAAAACTCTGCCACCGCGGATGCAGAACATCAGATTTTCATTGATCGAATGCGCAAAGCAATCAACGCCTTCAAATCGGGCTCACCCTCTCTGCATGCTGATCTTGATGCTGTTTCTGCGAATTTAGATGACTACCTGCATTTGGCGCCCCAGGCCTCTCGAGGATTTTCAGTCTTTTTTGAAAGTATAAAAAGAAATCTGCCCCCCATTTCGACTCTCGGGGCAAGGCGTTTGCATCATCGATTCACGGCGCTGCAAAACGAGTTTGCCCAGCGAGCTCAGGTCGCTGCTGCCTATTGGCAGGATCGTGCAACGCGAGGCGCTGCAGTCAGTCGAGAGGAGCTTTTGGTGTTTGAAGTTCTGGTTTTGACAGACCCAGCAGATGTGGTGTTAGGGGCCGATATTTATGAGAAGCTCCTCAAGCGCTCGAGTATTTTGGAGCACGATCGTGGAGAGCACTGGGCTAGAACCATCGAAGCCATCGGCAAAGAGATTGAAAAAAGTCCAGACTCTTGGACCAGAAATCAATTTAAGAACGCGCTCGAACGACTCTATCGATAAAAAGTATTTCAGTAGGTTGAATTTACGGAATCCGCTGCAGAGTTTGAAATTCAAAAGAGATCCGGTCGATTCCGGGCCCGTCTTCGATCGGTAACAAAAGCGCGCCTGGAGCAATCAATCCTGAGCTACCGCCGTAGAGTGGATTAGCCGCGGCTGGATTTTTGTTAGCCGTTGTCACATCGATGAGACTGTAAGAGCTGTTGGGGGCCACCGAGACTCCATTCACTAAGACCCTCGCATTTTCAACTCGTAGAGATGCCGTGCTTGTAATTTTGGGAACGCAAATTTCATACTGCGTGGAGTTTATTCGTCGCATTCTAAAACTGAGCGTCGTGTTTGGAGGAAGGTCGGTTTGAGTGGTC
>JBILFF010000089.1:0-9514 GCA_044351695.1 Bdellovibrionota bacterium | reverse complement strand
TTACTCAAAGTCACAAACAAGGCGACACTCACAAAAGAGCCCACAAAGTTCAAAAGGAATTCAAATTTTGCGTTTTCAGCGGTGGGAACAGGAGGATTCTTCCACGAATACTCCCAAAGCAGCTTGGCCTGAACTTGCTTTTCTTGCAGGCTCGATAAGCCCCGGATCGCCCGAGCCTTAAACTCTTTGGGCAGAGGTGTCCTCGATTGTTCGTAAAGAGCTCTCATGAGAGCGACACCCTTATCGAGTGCTGATTCATCATTTAGCCGTAAGCCGCGATCAATCAAGTAGTCCGCATTTTGAGTAGCTCTTCGACCACCCTCCACCTTATCGCGAAGAACTTGCATTCCCCAAACGATCGGCGCCCAAACCGTTGCGTAACCAAAATTGTAAATACCCGTGGCGAGCGTTCCAATCGCAAGAGAGCCTATGGCTGCCTTGGCCGCATCCGTGTCCACCATGATCGCCATTTTATTAAGCAGAACGGTGGCCGAAGCTGGTAAAGCGTTCAGAACCTGAGTTCCCATTTCTCCCACCAAACTTCCCTGAATGGGTTTTCGATTCGCGAGGGCCTCTTGAGCGGAATTCATGAGATTTTGCCCCCAGCTTTCCCAGCCGATCTGATTAGCGACAGATGAAAAAGACTCTAAAATATTCGGCATATAGAAGCTCAGTCCTGCGATCGCCGTAAAACCGAGAACCTGAGGCACATATCGCAATACAAATCGAACTTGAAAGCCCGTGATCGCTGCTTCCATTTTCTTGAGCTGAGTGCCAATAACTGTTCTTTTTGCATCGGGATTAAATAAGTTCGCTACCAGCGCACCAATTGAGCCCCAAAATCCAATCTGTCTCCCGACGCCCTTGGCATTGCCATCTTCGGGTCTGCCGGCGTTTTCTCGAGCGAGTGCCGTGAAAATTGTTGGAACGGAGCTGTTTGATAAAGTGTCGGCCGGCCTATTGGTGGCATCAATGTCGACTCCACCCACAGAGGTCCAAATAAAAACCTGCTCAATCTGATCCGAGATAATCCGAACGGTATTAGGAATATTTGAGATCAAATAAAATCCTGCAAAACTTTTCGGATCGTTCAAAGCATAGAGCCCAGCAGACAGATTATAATCGGCGACGGCCATATTATAAGCTACCGACGCATTTCGCTCATCCATCGTGATATTCACATAGCGCTGATAGGTTTCAAAACCTGCCGAGCCAAAAAACACAAAGGGAGCCGCGGTCTGGCTGGTGTAGGTTACAAATTCATTCCAGCGAGTTTCTGTCCATTGGCCCACGCCTTCCAGGGGGCCAGAATAAATGGAGTATTCTTCGCGTTTGATTTCGGCTCTGACTTCTTCAGCGAGTGAATTAAAAATGCTCACGTATTTGCGAACTGACTCAAAATCTTCATTAGTCAGTTCCTCGCGATTGTCCCGAATTTTAGCTAGCTCCTCGTAAACTCGAGCAACCAGTGAAGGCCATTTATCTTTCAAGAGTTTGCGTGGTTGATTTGAGGCGAGCATTGAATAGAGCTCTGCATCGCGTTGGGCCTCTTCTTTGTCATAATTTGCGGCACTTTGAAGAGTCTCTCGAATGTAATCGAGCTGACCTGCTTCTTTTGAATTCAGCAGCTGAATCAAAGTCGCTGGATCAATCGGTGATCCTTGGCGTCGCATCGACTCTGATACCACGGCAGCTGCAAGAATTTGTGCTCGCTGGCGCAGACGACGATTATCGGCAATCGCTTGATTGATTTGCTCTCGCGACCTTGTCAGTCCCTCTTCGCTCGGAAAGGGTCGAGTTAAAACCCCAGGCGTTTTGAGGGTGTTCGCGAATCCAGTCGTTTCAGGATTGATCCCATTTTTAAAAGCGAGATAGAGATTTTTTTGACCCAAAAGTCTTTCAAGAACAAGCTTCTGAATCGGATAGTTAATGCGGCCATAAAGTCTCATCATGTAAGTAAAGGTGGCGACGGCTTCGCTCCACTTATGCCCTTGTGATCGCGCTATCCATTTGAGTGTCGTAAAAAACGCCGGCATGAAAGCGGCGACCGTTGTTCCCATGATGAAAAGTTTGGCAAAGCCATACTCGATATTGAACACCAGCGGCGCATCTTTTAAGAACTCGGCCACCTGACGCTCGCCAGGAATGTACTGCAGCGCATGTTCATGTAGTGTATGAACGAGCCAAAGAACCTGTCGACCAAAGTCTCCCTCGGTTGCAAAGTTTGCAATCTCAGCCCCCGCGGTCAGCAGCGCCAGACTGTAGAGAGTCATTCGCGTGGGGACCGCATATTTTTTCACACGAGCCACGAAGGCAGCCCACCCCGCTTTGGCGGCGGCTTTCTGGGCCGAAGCAGAATGCTGTAAGATTTCCTCGGACTCTCGGAAGCCATCGGCCAAGGCATCGCTCCAGCTTCGTCGTTCGAAGTCCTTGATTTCTCCTCTGGCAACGCGAGCATCATCTTCTCTCTGGATTTCAAGAATCTTCTCTCTCGCTTTTGCCCATTCTCCATCGGCAGAGGGATCTGCTAAATAATCGTGGTGTGGTGAGGCTGTGACTTCTTGAAATCCGTCTAATTTCGATTTTGGATCCGAGACCAAAATTCCTTCAAGCTTTCTTCTCTCTGTCGAATGAGCCACTGCTTGGAGCGCTTGAAGCTGAAGATCGCTAGCCCCAGTGAGGCCTTTTGACATGGCCTGTTCAAGCTTCAAAAACGGTCCGGCCGCTTGCTCCTCTTCGACCATCATTTGCGCCAAAGCTCCTGATGAGCCCAAAGCGGGATCCACAATGTTCATTGCTAAAAACAGGGGGCGATAAGCGGCTCTCACAAAGGGGACGAGGTCCGACCAATACGGAATCAACACGTTTTGAGTTTCCCCATTCGCAAGACGAACGACTCCTAAGAGATCGACGCTCGAAACGACAGAAACCGATTTGCCATCGACTGTAGTGATTTTGCGAGGCTCTTGATCGGGCGTCGCAAAAACAAGCTGAGAAAATTGAGCTCCCGGTTGAATGGCACTGGCAGCCGGCTGAACAACAGGAAATGGAATCGGGGCTTTGAACATGAGTTGTTTCGCATGGAACCAGAGCATGGTTCGAATTCCTTGTGGCGTCGAAGCGAGAACAAAGTTCTCGTCCTTCAGCAGGGCATTTTTTTCGCCTTCCGAGGCATCGATTGTGATGTCGATGTTTCGAATGACATGCCGGTGTGTCACGCGCTCGCGTCCAGCGGGCAATGTTTGCGAGCGGCGAAGTAGTCCTGATCGACGAGTTTCTAAAGCCCCCGCTTTATCATCAAAATAAAAATGCTCGATGATGATGCTTCTTTCAGCCCGATCGTATCGGACTCGAACGTTGCGATCGGCATCTCTGACAGCGGGATCGGGACGGTTTACGTCGACCTTCCCTAGATCATGTTCAGCTTCCACAATGTCTCTTGAGGGATCATTGGGGTCTTGCTTCATGATTTGCAAAACTTGGCGCCCTGGTGCGATGGCATAAATGTCTGGAATGTCGGAAGGAAGACCGCCTTCGGGAGTTCTTCCCCAAGCCTCTATCCAAGCGGCCACGCTCGGATCGATGGGTTGAGCTGAATCTCCAGCCCCCTGAGAGCTCTCCCCCTGAATCTGGGCCATGAGTTCAACCGGCACAGCCATCGTCGTTGCAATCCAGCCGACCAGCAATAGTTTAGCGGTTTCTTTTAATCTGAAAAAAGATACGAGAGAATCCATTGTTTTTTACCCTTCTAAAAATCAGACCCAGCAGCAGATGCGTCTCGATCTGAAAACCCATTAAACCTGAGACTCCTTAACATGAGGTCGAGAGGGCGACAATGCCCTCAAAAACAGCATTTAAAGCACACTCATGGCCAAACGAAGCCGCCACTCTAGGTCGAGCCCCCAAAAAATCAAGAAAAATGGGCTCTTGAGATTAATTTTTCTTGTCCAAGAAGGCGGCCAAGGTAGGCTTTGAAAAGGACTAAAGATTTTATCCAAGGAGAATGTGAATGCGCCTGAGGGTTTTGATTGGTGTTTGGATCTTAGGATTGGGCATGCAGGCCTGTGTGCCTAAAACACAGTATGAGGATCAGGCGAGTCGGCTAAAGGAAACGGAGGCTCAGCTCAAGAGCTTGGAGCAGAGTTCGCAAGAATGTGACCCAGACACCTTTATTCAGTTAAAGGAGCAGACCCAATCTTTGGATGTTTTAACTCAGGAATTGGTCGAGAGAAATACCGAGCTTTCAAATGAAGTCGGCCGTTTGCGTCCTTTTGAAGCGCGATTTCGTGATCAGGATCAGCAATGCAAGCGACTCACCGACGAGCTAAAGCAAGGTTTTGAGGGGCAAATTCAAAGGACTCGAGCGACCTACGACGACCTGATTCGAGAGCTGGAGTCTAAAGTGAAGAAGCTTGAAGCCGATCTAGAGGCTGCTCGCGCGGCCCCGCCCTCAAAAAAGCCAGGGGGATCGAGGCTTGGAGGGGGCGGTGGCAAGAATTCAGAGTCCAGTCCCTCTAAGCCTTAAAAAGCCGGCCTACAAGTGATGGACAAATCCAGTCCTTTTGGGGCAGTTTTAGGCGGTTCCGGGGTCTCGTCAGCCGCGGAGCGCTAGACTTTTAACCCAACGGATTGTCCTGAGTGTCCGAAAATCACCCAGGAAACAGAAATTAATTTTATTGAATAGGGGCTGTCGTATCTGGCGAAAGCAAACAGAAGCAGCCCTGAATTTTGAATTTTTAAGGAGTGCGAAAGCCGAATGAATGCAGAACCCGCTACAGGAACTAATGCCCAACTAAATGTAAATCTTCGTGAGTTGATGGAAGTAGGAGCTCACTTTGGGCATCCCACGGCCAAGTGGAATCCCAAGATGAAGCGCTACATCCACACCGCTAGAAATGGTGTGTACATCATCAATCTCAATGAAACCGTGGGATTGTTTAAGAATGCGTTGGAGGCGGTAAAAAGAATCGCATCCTCGGGGCAGAAGATCTTGTTTGTAGGAACCAAGCGCCAAGCTCAAGAAGTGATTAAAGCCGAAGCGGATAGAGCCCAAATGCCTTATGTGACAGAGCGATGGATCGGTGGTTGCTTAACTAACTTTCACACCATTAAGCGATCGGTGAACCTCATGAAGTCCCTTAAAAAAATGGCTGACGAACAAGCTTACGGCACTCGGAAAAAGAAAGAAATTTTATTGCTTGAAAAGAAGCGCGGCAAACTCGAGCAGTACTACGGCGGGATTAAAGACATGCATGAATTGCCGGGAGCTCTCTTTGTAATCGATCCGCATGAGGAGCATATTGCCGTCGCCGAGGCGCGAAGCATGGGCATTCCCATCATTGCCACTCTGGATACAAACTGTGATCCGGAGCATGTGGATTATCCGATTCCAGGAAATGACGATTCGATTCGTGCGATCAAATTGTATGCGACCAAAGTCGCTGACGCTATTTTAGAAGGCGTAAAGCTTCGAAGCGCAAATTTGCAGAAATCAGGTTCTGCTCCTGAGGGTGAAAGAGCCAGCAAGAAAGAGGCCTCAGTTCAGGTCGAAACGGTGCAAATCAAGGAATACGATGATGCGTCCCCTGAAACCTCTGAGGGCGGTGCCAAGAAGGGTCGTGGTCGAAAAGGAGAGTCCGAGTAATGAGCGCAATCACCGCATCAGCAGTGCAAGATCTGCGAAATAAAACCGGCGCCGGCATGATGGACTGCAAGAAGGCTCTCGCAGAAACCAAAGGCGATGTTGAGAAAGCCATTGAGTACCTTCGAAAAAAAGGAGTTTCAGCGGCCGAGAAAAAGGCCGGACGTGAGACGAAGCAAGGCTCAATCATGAGCTACATCCATGGAGGTGGGCGCATTGGTGTTCTGGTGGAGATCAATTGCGAGACGGATTTCGTTGCTCGAAATGAAAACTTTCAGAATTTCGCCAGAGATATCGCGATGCATGTAGCCGCGACGAATCCTCGGTTCTTAAACCGAGAGTCCGTACCTGCAAATATATTGGACGCGGAGAAAGAAATTCATCGCGCCCAGCTTCGGGATCAAAAGAAGCCTGAAGCGATGATGGATAAGATCATCGAGGGTAAGCTGAATCGATTTTACGAAGAGAATTGCTTGCTGGAACAAGCTTTTGTAAAAAACCCCGACGTCACCATCAGTGATTATCTTAAAGAGACAATCGCAAAGATCGGTGAGAATATTGTTGTGACTCGATATGTTCGTTTCGAGTTGGGACAACAAGCGGCTGCCTAAGGTGAGTAAAGAATCGTCTAAGCAAAATCTTAAGTACCGGAGAGTTCTCCTTAAACTCTCGGGCGAGGCTTTTATGGGAGAGAAGCCCTACGGCATTGATCCCAAAATTCTCGACAGCATCTCGTCAGAGTTGCGAGAAGTGATCGAGCTAGGAATCGAGCTCGCTTTAGTCATTGGTGGTGGAAACATATTTCGTGGAATGTCGGGTGCCTCGCAGGGGATGGATCGTGCCAGTGCGGATTATATGGGAATGTTGGCCACTGTGATGAACTCTTTAGCCCTTCAGGACGCACTGGAGAAAAAGTCGGTTTACACGCGTGTATTGTCGGCCCTGCCCATTGATGCGGTGGCAGAGCCTTACATTCGTCGTCGGGCTATTCGACATCTTGAAAAAGGCCGAGTGGTCATCTTTGCAGCGGGAACAGGGAACCCTTATTTCTCAACAGACACGGCTGCAAGTCTTCGCGCCATGGAGATCGAGGCCCAGGCTGTTTTTAAGGCAACGAAGGTGGATGGCGTTTACGACAAAGACCCGATGAAGTTTAAAGATGCTGTTCGACATGAGCGACTGTCCTATATCGATGTTCTTCAAAAAGGACTTCAGGTGATGGATGCAACGGCGGTGTCGCTGTGTATGGATCATCAATTGCCGATTGTTGTTTTCGATATGACGAAGCCTGGAAACATAAAAAAGGCTTTGTTGGGTGAAGGTTTAGGAACCATAGTGGGGGCATCATGAGTACAGACTTTTTCATGAAACCATTAAAAGAGGCGAACGATAAAGCTATCGAAGCTTTGAAGAGAGACTTTGGACGGGTAAGAGCAGGAAAAGCAAATCCCAGCTTACTAGAGGGTCTGAAGGTGACTGCTTATGGGCAGAGCTCTCCGCTCAATCAAATTAGCTCGGTGTCTGTTCCAGATGCTCGAACGATTGTGATTTCTCCTTGGGATAAAAGTCTTCTGGCCGATATTGAAAAGGCCATCATCGCAAGCGATATCGGGTTGAATCCGCAGAATGATGGAAAGATCATTCGTCTGAGCATTCCGCCCCTCACTGAGGAGCGACGAAAAGAGTTGGTCAAGATCGTATCAAAAGCGGGAGAAGAAGCAAAAATCTCGCTGCGTCAAAATCGCAAGGTAGCCAACGAGGCGATTAAGGCGAAAGAGAAAGAAATTTCTGAGGATGATGTGAAGAAATTTCAGGACCAAGTTCAAAAGTCAGTTGATGAGGCCGTAAAGGCGATTGATGATTTGGTGGATAAAAAAACCAAAGACATCATGACAATCTGAGCGCACTCATGGACGATTCTGTCCCGGAGCATGTGGCAATCATTATGGATGGCAACGGCCGTTGGGCTCGCTCGAAAGGCTTGCCCCGATTTGAAGGCCATCGTCGAGGGGCTTCGGTTATCAAAAAAATTCTGAGGCATGCCCAAAAACGGGGAGTGAAGATGCTCACTCTTTATGCTTTTTCAGTAGAGAATTGGGAGCGTCCCGCTGGCGAAGTAAGTCTTTTGATGCGACTCCTCAAATCGTATTTGGTGAGAGAGCGAAAGAGCTTGATGAAAGACGGTATCCGGCTCAGAGCCATTGGAGATCTTCAAAAAATTCCCTCTGCAGCCCGTGCCGAACTAGAGGAGAGCATTCGGGTAACGAGCGAAAATCAGGGCATCACTCTTCAGCTGGCTCTCAGTTATGGGGGGCGTGATGAGATTGTTCGCGCCTGTAATCGACTGCTCGCTCAGGCACGAGAGGACGCGCTGCCAATCACTGCAGAGAAATTTTCGTCCGCTCTTGACACCCAAAATCAAAAAGATCCGGACCTGATCATCCGAACCAGTGGAGAGCTTCGAATTTCAAATTTTCTATTGTGGCAGGCTGCTTATGCTGAGTTTGTGGTTTCGAGCAAACGATGGCCCGACTTTGATGAAGAAGAGTTTGATCGCATGTTAGAGGAGTACTCCAAACGAGAGCGCCGATTTGGGCGGGTAGGCGAGGAGACAATAACGTCCATTAAAGGACCACACTCTTTGCTTTCGAAAAGACGACTCAACGAGGCATAATATTTCAGTGAGTAAGGCTTCAGAGACATGGACTCGAGTGCGTGAGAAGTTAAAGTTCTACCTTCTTAAGACTTCGGATTGGCTTGAAACAGATTTAGCGACTCGGATCTTTGTCGCTTTGATCTACTTTCCTTTGCTTTTGCTTTCAACTTATTGGCCCCAAGCCTTTGGTCTTTTCATGGGGGCAGCGATGTTTTGCTCTTGGTATGAGTATCTGTCGTTCCGCAAAAAACCGGCCGATCGCGCGGAGAAGATTCAGCATTTTATTCGAGCTTTCGTGTTTAGTCTGCCAGCCCTGTTTGTGATGATGTCGTGGCCCTTGATTTGGCCGATCGTTCTACTTTTAGCTTTAGGACAGTGGACCTGGTTTCAATCGATAAAAGCCGGTGTCTCTCTTGAGGAGTGGTGGGAGGGCATCTCTTTTTATCTTTTGGGCATTCTCTACATTACAATGACCTATAGCTTGATTCTTCATGTTCACTCCTTTCAGTTTGGGGGCAGAGAGGCGATTTGGTTTTTGCTTCTGGTGGTGGGGGCTACCGATACGGGGGCCTACTTTGCCGGTAAGAAGTGGGGTTGTACGCCTTTCTTTCAAAATCTAAGCCCTAGAAAAACACGAGAAGGCTTTTGGGGGGGGCTGATCTGTGGCGTGCTTGCGGCCTTAATGTTTAGCCTCGTTCTTCGCCATTTTAATTTTGATATTCCTCATTGGGCGATCGCAGTGATTTTGGGAGCGACGGTGGCCGTGGTGAGTGTCATGGGCGATCTTTTTGAGTCTCAGCTGAAGAGATCCTATGGAGTGAAAGATTCGGGTCACATCTTGCCGGGTCATGGGGGAATTCTTGATCGATTTGACGGTGTGATTTTTGCGGTAGTGCCTTTGGCGCTTTTCGTGATTCTTTTCAATGGTTTCCGCAGTTAAAAATCCCTGGCTTCAGTACCAGAGTTTTCGTAAACAGATCGTCTCTGCATGATTCAGGCTAAAAGAAAAGTCTGTGTTTTAGGAAGCACGGGAAGTGTGGGCGCTAATACCTTGGAGGTGATTCGGCAACACCCTGATCGCTTTGAGGTGGTGGGGTTGTCGTGTGGTCAGAGACTCGACTTGCTCGTGTCCCAGATCGTCGAATTTAAGCCTCGTGCAGTGAGTGTGGGCTTCGAGGAGAATCGCAAGGATCTACTTCGGCTTCTCTTTCAAGCGG
>JBILFF010000011.1:0-27730 GCA_044351695.1 Bdellovibrionota bacterium | reverse complement strand
AAGCTCGGGCGGAGCACTGGGAGGATAGGATGCGGCTTTCGGCCTTAGGGGGACTCTCTTCTTTTCGAATCCAAGAAACATGGGCGACCAGCCAAAAAAACCTCAAGGCGATAGCCACCGGTAAACCAGAAACCATGAATCCAGCCTCCCAAGCGGTTAGTCGACTGCTCGCCACCCAGGCGGTTAGCGTTGAGCAAGCCAATTCAAATGTAGACTATGGTCAAGCAGCCCTTCAAGTGGCAGAGGGCGCTTACTTGGCCGTGTCTGAAAATCTCTCGCGAATGAGAGAGCTCGCCGTTCAGGCTTCGAGCGAGCTTTTGTCCGAAAATGAGCGCTCCTTCCTCAAAAGTGAATTCAACAATCTGATGAGCGATATTGAATCGATTGCGACGAGCACAAATTTTGATGGAACCCTCTTGTTGAACGGGAGTTTTGATGTGCTCGTTCAAGTGGGTGCTGACGCGTCGGATGCAGTGGCTCTAAGTCTAGGTAGCACTCGAGTTTCAGATCTCGGCCTCTCGGATGCAAGCTTAAACCTCGCGAGTGAGGCCTCCGCAAGTCTCGAAAAAATCGACTCAGCCATGGAGAGCATCAACTCCCAGCTCAGCGTGCTAGGAGCCAGCAATGCACGATTGGAAGCGGCAGAACAATCTAATTTAAGCAACCTCTCACAGCTGATCGAGAGATCTGAGTCCTTGAGTTCAGTCGATATGGTGGGTGAACTCGCCCGACTCAATGAATTAAAAGTCAAACTTGCATCTCAGCTGGAGCTCGCGAGAATCAAAGCGCAGCTCGATCAGAATTTAGTATCTTCGCTCATCAAGTCTTCGACGAGCGAGTAGTTTAAAGGTCCTGGTTTTTTTGAGCCACTCGCTGCTCGAACTTCACCCAGCCATAACGAACCAGCGCTGCGAAAACATAAATCTTAATGCCATGACCTACGGCCGCAAAGGCAAGAGCCACACCAATATGCGGAGCCCTCTCAACACCTAACTGCAGTGATTGGCTCTCGGCCATGCCAATAATCATTGTGACTAATTGCGTAGGCAGCGGAAAAAATCCACCAACCAGCGTCGCGTACTTTCCGTAATCTAAAATCGCATTGAGGGCTGACTCCCAAAGCGGAGTGATTCCCATGTTTTCAACCACTTTGAGAATGAAGGAGTTCGGCAACCACTTACCCATCACGTAAGTCACCGCGTTGTTGGCAACCACAGCGATTACAAATAGACCCGCAAAGAGCTTCCATTTGCGAGGCGTGATGGTGACCGCAGCGGCGGTGAGCAACATGCTGGGGATGACCATCACGAAAGCATCAAAGAAAAGGAGCAAAAATAAAATAAGCGGAAGCTTGTTGGACTCTCGGTGCGCACGAGCATAACGAATGTAGCCCACCAATACCCTTTTTTCAGCGTGCTTAAACCAGCGCGAAAACCGCTGACGAACCTTCGAAAGTTTTATCCACCAATCCAAGCTAAAAACAGCCTTTCAAAATTAAAATACCTTTCCTTTTAAATCGGGATCCGCAAAAAAAGAATCATGAAGTTTAGTATTATTTCTGGGACCAATCGACTCAATTCAAATACTCGCCGCGTCGCCGACTTTACGCAATCACTGCTGAAACAGAAGGTGAAGACCGACGACTCTGTTTCTCTTATTGATCTCTGCGAACTTCCTTTAGAAATTTTTTCACCAAATGCCTACTCTGAAAAGCCGAAAAGCTTTGATAATTTTCGCGATGCTGTGCTGCAGGCAGATGCTTTGATCAGCGTTTTGCCCGAGTATAATGGTGCTGCACCGGGCGTCTTTAAGTACTTCATCGATATGCTCCCCTTTCCTCAGAGTTTAAATAAGCTTCCTTCTTTTTTTATCGGTCTCTCCTCCGGTCGCTTTGGTGCGCTGAGAGCGATTGAACAAACGCAACAGGTGTTTCGATACCGCAATGCTTTTTTGTATCCTGAGTCCATTTATTTGATGGGAGTAGAAAAGTCTTTAGAGGCCTCGGGACAGCCTAAAGATGAATTCATTCTAAAACTCTTTCATCAATCCTTAGAGGGCTTTGTCGATTTTTCTCGTCGACTGAGAAACGGATGAACCGCATCGTTTTAATGACAAGCCTTGCGATGGCTTGCTTAGTGGCACTCTGGTGGATGGAGAGGCCATCGCAAACTCCCCAAGAAACTCCATCGAGCCCGCTCTCAAAATTTGAGAGAGGTGAGAGGCGAAAGCTGGAGATTCTTCACCAGGCTCGTCAGGATATTGCCGAGATTCAAAAAGGAGACAGCCCTTCAAAAAAGGAACCCTCTTGTCTATTGATCGAGGATGAATTGATGGAGTGGCGGCAACAGGATTTTTTGGCCGGTCGAGTGCGCATAAAAAATCTAGAGGGCTGTTTTCAAGATAAGAAAGCTCAAGAACTCAGCGATAAATACTATCAGCTCTGCAACCTAGACTTTAGCTCTCTAGAGAGAAATCCAGACCACGAACTCTCTCAAACTTTTAAGCAGTGCTTTGAACAGTTCTCCCTTGTTCGAGCTTTGATCGTGGCCGAAAGGTCTAAAGACATTCCCTCGCATTCGATCACCGATCCTCGCCTGTTGATGGACAAAATTATAGCGGCCTTTACCAGGGGCGATTTCGCTGCTGCGGTAGAGGCGGCAGACCAACTTGCTCGGATCGAGCCTGATCTCTACGAGGCTCAAAAAGCGAGAGTTGTTTCTCGCTTCATTGTTTCACACTTGCCCAATCAAGAAGATGCGGACTGGGAGCTTCTCGATGAGATCATGGATCACTTACAAGAGTTCAATAGTAATGATCCTGAGCTTTTGGATGTCTGGGTGATGGTAAAAACCCGTGCCATGCGCGATCCATCTGCCCTGCCCGAGATCGTCGAGATTCTAAAGTCGAGACCCGAGTCAAAAGCGATGGGCTTTTACGT
Source organism: Bdellovibrionota bacterium (assembly GCA_044351695.1). GTDB lineage: Bacteria > Bdellovibrionota > UBA2394 > UBA2394 > UBA2394 > JBILFF01. Next base: position 24,792 of record JBILFF010000011.1, on the reverse strand, counting down.
CGAGGCAAGCCAGGTGCGTGGAGATAAAAAAGAGTGGTCTATCGCCACGGTCGACCAAGCTATCGCTTTAATCGATGAATCTTTGCGCCTCGATGCTCAAGAAGAGCGTTTTCAGAAAAGCAAAGCGCAACTGTTAAAAATCAAAGCCGATCTCGCCCAAGGGAAGAAATCAAACGATTGGGGATTCTCCTTCAACTTTGGAGCTCGATTCGACTTAGATTAAAACGCAAAAAACGGAAGAGCCCTAAGCGATGGTCACCTCTTTGCTTCGGTACACCGCCGAAATCGCGCGCAAAAGATTTACTCCGTCAGCAAATGGCTTTTGAAAGGCCTTGCGTCCGCAAATAAGACCCATGCCTCCGGCTCGCTTATTGATCACTGCGGTTTTTACTGCATCGAGCAAATCGTTCTTACCGGAGGCTCCTCCAGAATTGATCAAACCGACCCGCCCCATAAAACAATTCGCCACCTGATACCGAACCCACTCGATGGGATGATCAGGAGCCAACTGCGAGTAAACTCGATCGTCGGTTTTGCCATACTTCAAAGCCAGATAGCCCCCATTATTCTCGGGCATTTTTTGCTTGATGATATCGGCCCCTAAAGAGACCCCTAAGTGATTGGCTTGAGAGCTGAGGTCCGCCGAAAGATGGTAATCTTTGTCATCCTTCTTAAAGGCTGGATTTCGCGTGTAGCACCACAAAACCGTAAAAAGCCCCAACTCGTGAGCTCGGCGAAAGGCCGCCGATACTTCTTGAATCTGTCGCTTTGACTCGGGAGATCCAAAATAAACGGTCGCTCCCACCCCAGCCGCTCCCATATCGTAAGCGGCTTCTACTTGAGTAAAAAAGATCTGATCATAAGTATTGGGGTAGCTGAGAAACTCGTTGTGATTGAGTTTCAAAATAAAGGGAATTTTGTGGGCGTACTTGCGAGCGACGGAACTCAGAACCCCGTAAGAGGAGGTGACTGCATTGCAGCCCGCCTCCAAAGCCAAGCGAACAATAGCTTCGGGGTTAAAAAACTCTGGATTGGGCGAAAAAGAGGCTCCTGCGGAGTGCTCGATTCCCTGATCCACCGGTAAAATCGATATATAACCGGAATTGGCCAGGTCCCCGTGGCTTAAAAGCTTTTGAAAATTCACCAAGCTACGCAGATTTCGATCGCTTTGAGTCCAAACCCGATCCACAATGTCAGGGCCCGGAAGCTCCAAGCTTTCCGCAGAGATACCTCGACACCGATATTCCAGGAGGCTGGTTTCTGGTCCCAAAAGCTTCTGTATGTCCTTAAAATCCGAAATCTTATTGATCATTTAAAGAGTATTATTCTAAAACGCCCTCTTAGGAAAGATTCGGATAAATTAAAGGATTAGGAACGATGAAAGCAAAAACGAGCGCGACTAAAAAATTTCGTACGCAACGACGACTGAACACCGACCTTCCGGGTTTAGGCAAGCCAGGAGCTTTGGACCGTCGGCCTTATGCTCCAGGACAACATGGTGCGAACCGCAAAAAACCTTCAGAATACGCGCTTCGATTACTCGAGAAACAAAAGCTTGTAGCTCATTATCATTTGCACGAGCGCTCTTTGCAGAGATTCGTTCGCGATAGCCATCGAGCTGGCGTGAATTGGATTTCGGAGCTGTCTCGACGTTTAGAGCTAAGGCTCGATAACTTAGTTTTTAGAATGCAGTGGGCTCCCTCCATGCAAGCTGCTCGTCAGATGGTTCGTCATGGACACTTTTTGGTGAATGGCAAAAAGGTCAGCATTGGTTCAGCGGTTTTGAAGGTTGGTGATGTGATTGAAGTGAACGAAAAGTCTAAGGAACATCAAAATGTGGTCCAGTGCCAAAGCCGGCCCCGCTTAGACTTGCCCAGCTTCTTGGAAAAGAATGAGCCGCTCAAGGGAAAGATCGTTGCAGATCCAACCACAGCCGATATTCCCTTCAACTATAACGAGCGTTTGATTGCGGAGTACTACGCGACGCGCGGACGAAAATAAGAGTCTCTGCAACTCTTCATTAACTTCTTGGTATTTGTAAGCGTCTTCCAGGCGCAATATGAGAACGGCTTAGGCCGTTCTCTGTTTTTATATCGCGAACGCTGACTCCATAACGAGCAGCGATTCCGGACAGCGTCTCACCCCTTCGAACAATATGCACAACACTCGATCGCGCTGCTCTACTCTGGGAGCTCGCGATTGAAGCTTGTGGGCGAGACGCTCTCGACTTTTTTAGATCGGCACCCCCCGGAATTCGAATGCGCTGACCAATCCTTAAAGAGTTTCCGTCCAATTCGTTAAAGTCGCGCAAAGTTCTAACGCTGAGGCCCGTCTCTCGCGAAATGCTCCAAAGACTATCTCCTCGCTGAACCACATAGGACTCTGTCTCTGCCAACGAAGATGAACTGCCCTTGCGCGCCACTCTTTGCGAGTAGGCTCTTTGGGGGGGTTCCGCACCCAAAGGAATCGGCAGCAACAAACTCTGACCTACTTTTAAAGCTTTAGGATTGGGAAGATTATTTAAACTCGCAATCTCTGAAGAAGAAACACCGTAACGGCGAGCGATTTTTCCGATACTTTCTCCACGACGAACTTGATGCGAAGCGTACTGAATCGCATCCTCAGGCCCCAAACTTTCGACAGCCGCCAAAAACTGCTCGGCTCTTCGGGCGGGTACTCTGAGCTCGTAAGTCTCAGAATTGGGCGGAGTGACGGCATGATTCAGCTCGGGATTTAAATACCAAAGATCCTCAAACTCCACGTTGGTTTTGTCTGCCAGCTTTCTAAGGTTGACTGGCCGTCGCACCACAATTTTATCGAATTGCAGGGGCTCTTGAAGTTCAATATCTTCAAATCCATAACGCGCTGGATCTTTTGCAATCATCGCCGCTGCGATCAATTTAGGAACATAGTTGCGCGTCTCAAGAGCCAGATGTCGGTGTTTTGCGATCTCCCAAAAATCTTCTGTTCGATAACGTCGCATCGCCCGAGAAATTCTTCCGGCCCCCGCATTGTAGGCCGCTGCAGCGAGCTTCCAGTCTTGAAATTGATCGTACAGATCCTTGAGATGCCGAGCTGCCGCGACCGTTGCCTTCTCTGGATCTCGTCTCTCATCAATCCAAAAATTTACTCTCAGACCATAACGCTTTCCGGTGGCTCTCATAAATTGCCAGTGCCCAACCGCCCTCGCTCGAGAATAAGCTCTCGAACTGAATCCCGATTCAATCATCGCCAGATAAACAAGATCTTCAGGCAATCCGTGCTCTCTTAAAATCTGTCGCATGAATGGAATGTACCTGCCCGATCGCTCCATCCAAATTCGAAACCACTTCGCTCCACGACCTTGAAAATAATTGAGCCAGGTTTCTACTTTTGCATTTTGAACGACGGGAATGTCGTACTCAGGCAACTCCCCTTGTCTTTGAGCTTCGTACTCTTCTTCGAACAGAATCGGATTCGTGGAGTTCGATGGAGAGCCTTTCATGGCACTTTTGGAGCGTGAAGCACACGCACTCATGCTCATAGAAAGCAATACAATGGTCAGGGCACCCTTAAGTCCAAAAAATTTGAATTGCGTCACACTATATTTTAAGAAGCCACGTCTGTCGGGTCAACCCTAAGAGCTGGCCCGCCGCACCAATTCACACGATTTGGAAACAATTGTGTCATGATCAACGCGAAACCTATCTGCACAGCCGTGCTCACTCGAAAAACAGGTGCGTCGACATGACAGAAACTAAAATTCTCACGCCGCAAAGCACTGAACTCTTCGGCGGTCCATCCCCCCTCTGGACCGACTAGGTATAAACACGGTGCACGCAAGAGGGAGGCCCCCTCGTTCTGCTGAGTGGCAAATTCCGATTCGCTCATGACCACGCGGCTCGAAAAACCCGGCCTCTGAATCAGCTCCTCAAAAGAAATCTCCTCCAACTCGAGAATTTGATGGCGCCCACACTGCCGCGAGCTTTCAATACAAACGCGATCCCAGCGTTCTTTGCGATCCACACTCCGTCGAGACCCAGCTTGCGATCTTTGAGCATAAAAAAGATACAGCTTTTCGATGCCCAACTCCGAAACACTAGGGATGATCTCTGAAAGCGTTTTTGGCTCTGTCATTGCTAAGCCCAAAGAAATCGGAAATTCCCGATTGGGCTGAATCTCAATGGATTCGACAGAGAACTCTCCTCCCTGCAGTTGCCCACGCGCCAAAACGCCCTTTCGATTGAAGAGCACAGGATCTCCCTGAGCTCTTCGGACGCTTCGAAAATAACGTAGTTCTGAGTCTTGAAGAGAAACTCGACCGCCCACTTCGAGCTCTCCATCGTAATAAAGACGGATCATGGGCTCCCTTAGCCGGGATTCCCTAGGCTTTCAAGCTTGCCCCTGATGCCCCGGAAAGGCAGGATAAGCCTGTGAATTTAGATAAGCTCTTGCACGAATCGGACGCCCTTTATTTGGTTCCGCTCGGTGGACTCGGCGAAATTGGTATGAACCTCATGGCCTTGGTTCACAAAGGTAAAGCGATCATTTTGGACTCGGGCGTTTTGTTTCCTGAACCAAACTCTCTGGGGGTCGATCTCGTCGTGCCGGATATCGACTTTTTTAAAGAATACGATTTGATCGTGGAGGCTTGCGTTTTTACGCATGCCCACGAAGACCATATCGGATCGATTGCCTTTCTTTATGATCAGCTCGGACAGCCCCCGATTTATGCGACTGCCTATACCTTTGGAATGTTCGAGGAGCGGCTTCAGCAGTACTCAAGCTTTAAAAGAGATCGTTTTCGAAGAATCTTGCTCGATCGAAAGTTTAGCATTGGTGCCTTTGAATTTGAGCCCTTACGCGTCACCCACAGCATGAGCGAATGCCTGGGTTTTGCCATCAAGACTCCGATCGGAACCTTGGTCCACACAGGGGACTTTAAAATTGATCGCACACCACTCGATGGCTACTCCATGCAAGAGGAGCGTTTTAAGGAATTGGGGAATGAAGGCGTTCTTTTGTTTATGTCGGATTCAACGAATGTTGAAAGCGAGGGTTGGACTCAGTCCGAAACCGAGCTACACCAATCTCTTCGTCGAATCATCACAGGGATCAAACAGGGCCGAATTTTTGTGACGATGTTCTCGTCGAATATCCCCCGAATTCAAGGATTACTTGAAATCGCTAAAGAAGCGGGACGCAAAGTGAGCTTTTGTGGACGATCGGTTGTGTCTAACGTGGAACTCGCTCGTCAAGTAGGCCTCCTGAAGTTCTCGGATGAAGATGTGGTTCCTGCACGCCGCGCCGATGAAATGGCGATGGATAAAATCCTCTTTATCACGACGGGGACCCAGGCGGAGCCTCGCTCGGCCATGATGAAAATGGCTCTACAGATACACCCCGATGTAGACTTACAAGAGGGCGATACTGTGCTCTTCTCTTCTCGTCACATCCCCGGAAATGAGAAAAAAATCTCAACGCTGTTTAATCAAATCTATCGTTGTGGCGCGCGCGTGATCGATTTTAGAGAAGATTTTGTGCATGTCTCTGGTCACGCTCAAGAAGAAGAGCTGAAGTCCGTTTTATCTTGGGTGAAGCCTCGATTTTTTCTGCCAGTACATGGTGAATATCGAATGCTGGTGAAACACGGAGAGCTTTGTAAAAAGTTCTTTCCCTCGACTCGAGTTTTAGTCGCAGAAAACGGCGCCGTTTTAGAATTAAAGCCAGACCACTTTCGACAAGTAACTCGCGTGAATGCCGGTAAAAAGTTTTACGATGAGAATCGAAATCTTTTACCCGAAGAAGTCATTCGAGATCGTCGAAAACTTGGACTGAATGGATTAATAGTGATCAATGCCGTGCTACGCCAAAAAGATAGTCGCCTGGTTTCAGGGCCAGAGATTTTGACCATGGGTCTCATGGATGAGGTCGATTTAGTGAATTTAAAAGAAGAGATTCGGGAGTTTTTGGAGGATCTAAAACGATCCAATGATCTTGATTTAGAGGCTGCAGAAGAAGAAATTCGCTTGATGGCTCGAAGACACTATCGCAAGGCTCTTGGCCTAAAACCTGTAGTTATTTCAAGAATTTATGAGGTTTAGAAGTCACTAAGAAAAAGTTAAGATTTTCTTTTTGACAAGATGCGCTAAGACTCTTACTAACGGGATACAAGTTATTTATAAGTTTGGGTCCAGCGCCAAAAGATCTCAATCCCCTCCCCTCCGATTTCTCAAACGCTGGGCCCAATTTTTTTTGAATCCCAACGAATCCCCAAAAGAATAAAAAGAGTCGAAAGAAGGATCAGCAAAGCTTGGCGACCCGTGGCCCGCGTTTTCGATGCGTTTGGCTGAGCCCTCAAACTACAAGAATTTTCGCTTCCGAAAATCTCTGAAAGCTTTTCTGTGGGGCTGGGCGCCTCGCCCAGTGACTCAGGATTATCGCTTGAAAACTTTCCTGAACGGTTGACGACTTGCACCCGAAAATAAACTTCTTGGCCATTAGGCAGAGGCCCAAGGCTCACTCGCCCACCAAAATCACTAGCATCAATCTTTAAGGGAGACTGCAAAGACTTGCCATTCACCAGATTCAAAGTCTTTCTGAGTGAGGCAAAGCCAGCCGATCGCAGTTCAGACTCACTGGTCGGCAAGATTTCGAGATCATCTGGATCCAAAGAAAAATAGAGATAATAGTGCGAAGTATTTAATTCTTCACGGCCCGAGAAAAAAACAGCAAGACCTTGATCCCCCACTTGTAAACGAAAATTCTTTACCGATTTCGGATCGGGATTAAACTCAAACGGAACTCCCACTCGAGCGTAAGGAAACAAGCTTGTCCCGCTTCCCGCAGGGCGCTTACGTGCAAAAACGATCGCCGCGTAATCACCAACTCTACTGATTGCCATCTCTCGAACGGGCAATCGAATCTGTTTGCTTTGGTCTTTAAAAAGAATGCCTCTTTGCAATGATCTTCCTGGTTGAAGAGACAGCCCTCTCGATGATCCCTCCTCATTCAACTCATTATTCACAAAGACCTCGTAATCAGAATCCTCGCTCGCCTGAATGCTAAACTCAAGCACACCGCTCTCCGAGACAATCGAATTGGAAGGGGCTTGTACAATCGTCAGTGCCGGAGCTCTTGAGATGAGGCTTATTCCTGAGTTCTCTGTAAGACCATAGCCATATGAATCCAGAGTGCTGGATAACCACTCTGAGCCCGCCAAGCCGTAGCTACCCACCTGAACGCTGCCTACTCCTCGGTCGCCAAAATCGGGGCGGCCGGCCCACAGATTCTGGGGTAAGCTTAGAAACTGATGAGTGAGAAGTGGATTTGAGTTTTCAAGAACATCTTTTTCAACAAAGACTCCAAGCCAGGGTACATCTCCTTGACGAAAAGCCGCCAGACTACGGGCACCCGAGCCCACATCTACACTGCCCAGCAGCGAGAGAGGATTTGATTGGAGCTGCGCGACGACCGAATCCGTCGCTGAATTGCCCGAGGGAGATATTTTATTGAGCAGCGCAAAAATTCTGCTTTTGTCGGCAGAGAAAATTAAATCTTTCAATCGATAGTTCGGAAACAAGGGATCGAGAAGAAAAGCCGCGCTTGATTGCGTGCCGATGAGTCGTAAAAGGGCCGCTTTCTCGCGTCCATTTTCGTTTTTAGAGGCCACCAACAAAGCTCCATCGGATGAGCAAAGAAGTTTAACGGCCGAATACTGATCGGCCCCTGACCCAAACAGAGAAGCCCAGCTTAAAAGAGTGCCGGTGGGACTTCCGGTATAAATGCGAAGCCATCGTTGATTGGTATTGATTCCATTTTCTACAAAATAAGCCCTTCCTTGCTGAGCACAGGCCCACTGCACGCTTCCCACCCCTGAACTCGGTCTCTTGAAAGCCGAGCTCAAAAACTTTGGATTGAAAGGCTTAGACACGTCGTAAAGGCCAATCCCTTTTTGATGAACAACCCACAGCCGTGTCTGTGACTCTGCATAGAGTGCGAGAATGGCCCCCTCTGCCTCGGTGCGTATCGATCTCGTCGTGACTGTGTCTTGTAAATCTAGCGCAGAAAAAAAATTGCCTCCCGAGGAATAAAAAAGAAATCGGGCATCGGGTCGCATCGCCCAAGCCGCCACTCTTACATTCTTGAGCCCCTCTAATCGCCCTCGATAAGCAAAGGGCGTCGCTTCCGGACTCTGGGCCTTACTCGTGCCAACGCAGAAAATGGCGAGACAAGCACAGCTGAGCAATCTGAACAGCATTCGTCGCGGCTCCTTTTCTCAAATTATCGGCCACAATCCAAAGGTGCATCGAATGCGGCGCCGACTCATCTCGACGAATTCGACCTACAAAAACTTCATGACGTCCAGCCACCTCTTGAGGGGTGGGATATTCTGAACGAGAAGGATCGTCCTGAACAATAATGCCAGGGGCCTGACGAAGAAGCTCCCTCAGTTTTTCAGGGCTCAGCGACTGTTCAGTCTCTACATTCACGCTCTCACTATGTCCGACTCTCACGGGAACACGTACCGTTGTGGCAGTGATGCGCAAATCAGGCAAAGACAAGATCTTTCGACTCTCCAGAATGATTTTCATTTCTTCTTTGGTCATCCCGTTTTCTAAAAAAACATCGATCTGAGGAATGCAGTTAAGAGCAATTTTACGAGAAAAAACCCGAGGCTCTGAGGTTGTTTTTTCGAATGACGATCGCAATTGATCTTCGAGTTCGGCCAAGGCATCGGCCCCCGCACCCGAAACTGATTGGTAAGAAGAGACAATGACACGCTTCAGCTTTGCCGCTTGATCAATGGGCTTCAAGCATACCACCAGCTGAATCGTTGAACAGTTGGGGTTCGCAATAATACCTCGTTCTCTCGCTTCATCGATAGCGTCTGGATTTACCTCTGGCACCACCAACGGAATCTCGGGCATCAAACGAAAATGCGACGAGTTATCAATGCAAATCGACTGCCTGCTCGCTGCCATTGGAACAAATTCGGCCGAAAGGGCTGCGCTCGTCGCAAATAAACTAAAATGGGTTTGAGATCGGGCAAAGGATTCTTGATCTAATTTTCGCACGGTCAAGGTCTTTGAGCGAAAGCTCATGGTCTCACCCGCACTTCGATCGGAGGCCCAAAGAACCAGCTCAGAAACGTCAAGCGAGGATTCCTCAAGAACTCGCAGCATTTCCTTACCCACCATTCCAGTGGCCCCAACAATCTCGAACCTTAATTTCTTGTTTTGCATGTCCACATCCTTGGATAGCATAGCTCTATGTGGCATCAAAACTCACGAGCCTTTAATTTTTTTAGACCTCTCGGCTTTGCCTTAGGACTTATCTCTTTGGGGCTCATCGACAGTCTGGCCAGCTTGATCTTGGCAGGAGGAATCGATGTCGATCGGCTCAAAGAATTGAAAGCGCAGAAAAACCCTAACTATGGAACTTATGCAAAAGCAGTGATCGAGGCCGTTGAGTTTTCAACAGCGCGCCCGGTTCAAAGATCCAAACTCCCAGGAGTCTATCGGTTTTATTTTGAGACAGGAGCTGCAGCAACTGATGTGAACGATAGAACCGTCGCCTTAGTGAGCAAAGTGGACTCCCTCGGGGATCGATTTGCTCCCGACGGCTATGAAAGTTGGTTCGCCAAAGCGGGCATAGGCTTGCCCTACGGCATCATCACAGAACTTGGAGGATCCTATGTTTTTGGAAAGCACACTCTCGCCTCCGTCTTCGGAAACCTTGCCCTTCAAGCTTTTGATTTTGATCGGATGGTGGTGACGGACATGGTCCCAAGTATCGCTCTAGCGACGAGCCTGAATTACAATTACCTGGGACCAAAAACATTTAATATCGGCTTTACGGGCTTAGTGGGGGCTTACCATCGATACTTTTTGGCACAAATTAATTATATTTTCCAGTTTACCTACGGAATCCTTCAATCTCCATCTTACAAAACTTTCTTTATTCGACACGGAATCTCCTCTTACTGGCCCCTCTATGAGGGTCTTTATGTCACGACAGAAGTTTACTACAAACCGATTCAGGTCGGCTTAATTTTGGGCTACCAGTTCTAAGTTTAGAGATTTTTTTGAGCTTCGAGTTGTTCTGTAGGAAGGCGAAATCGAAAAACACGAGGGTCAATCAGCCGCTCTTGCACTAAATTTATCTCTGCCGCCTGATCGTTGAAGCGCCAATGCTCGATCCACCTATCGTTTCCTGAAGCGCTTAAGACGTAAATATCTTCGCTCGTCTTGAGGAGTGCATCTAAAGGTCTTCTCGACTCTTGAACTCTGAGATCAAGGCAAAGAGGCTTAGACGGAGAAGACCCCGAACGGCAATAACGTCCACTCGACCATTCGACGTTAAAACTTAAGCTAGAATGATCTCTTCTCTGAATTTGCATGGCCGAATGAGGCAGATCTTTCATCCCACTCATATCCTCGTCGGCTTCACGCTTTTCTAAAACCTCTAAACCTTTTTGTGAAAGTTGAACATGCAACCGCTTTCCGAGAGCATCATCGATCTGCACATGCTGCATACTGCCCTCTCGATCGGTGACTAAAGATCGAAAATTCCAATCTGGATTCCAAGCCGAAACAAGATCGGTGTGAGGATGGTCTGCCATCGGATCCCAAGTCCAACGAATCAAACCCGAAGGATTGCTGAGTTGAAGATAATAAATCGCCCCGTCTTCTCCTCGAAACGGAGGAAGCTGTGCAGACCATCGTAGATCACTAAAGGCACCTGACCTCCACAAAACATACTGATCCGACAATCTCGCCTTAACGAATAAATTGGCTTCTCGATCAATGACAAAAGACTCTACTCCATCAGCGACAGTGTCGAGCCTTTCACCGACTAGACGACGCAAGCGGTTCTCAGAATCCAAAAAAAACACCTCTGAGAAACGGGTAAAAGCAGGGGGCACACTTGCAGAAATATCGTACTGCTCCAGATCTCTTCGACAAATCAAATCTCCGTTTTGAAGGGGTTCGAAGTATCGACATTTTTTTCGATCATCTCGAATCTCAAGGCTCAAAACAGGATCCGACTTTTCTCCTTGAGTGACCCAATTAAAATAAGTTGGAACGTCTTCCAGCTTTTCTCGGTCTCTTACCAAAGATTCCGTTTTTACAGGCGAGACAATCAAAGAGATCGGGCCTGAGAATCTCGGATCGTCCAGATCGGCTAAAACACCATCCGATTCATTAAGATTGAGAATGCCATTGCCCACCACAATAATATCGCCGCGGCTCCCTCCCATCGATTCAATCGAATCGCAAGCCGTCATCATCACACTCACGATCAGAAGTTCTAGCGTACTCATTTTTTTAATCATTGCACTCTCCTAAAAAACTAAACAACTGAACAGAAAATCCCAGGAGCTCATTCTCATCTAGAGATCCGGTCAAAGCCTCCTCCTGAACAAAAATCACGAGCTCTCTTTGAAGCTGCTTCATCTTGTCTTTGAGCTGGGGCATTTTATTTTTGGGAAATGAAAAAACTGCCGAACCAAATTCTCGACGCTCTAAAGAGTCCTCTAAAGCCTCGCGAGCCAAGTCCAACATCTGCTGATGAAAAGAGCGAATCACATAACTCTTCACTTCATCTGGAAATCGAATTTGATTGGCCCTTGACTTCCACACACCTGCTTCGATCTCGAGCCAACCGTAATTCACCAAGTCCTCAATCGTTTTTTGAATTTGAGACTCGCTCAGCTTGCGCCGCAAAAGCTTTTGAATGGTAAGAGCATCAATCGAATTCAAGCTGACGACCAACTCTTTAATAGCCACCACATACCAATGGCTCAACAACAGCGCAGCCTCAGCTAAACTGAGATCCTTAAGACCTTTGGCTCTTTTTCTTCGCAGGCGCTCAAGAAATAGGTTTTTTTCTTCTAAAGTCGGAGCCTGATTAAATCGTACCAGAAGCTCAAAATACTCAGTCTCTTTTGCAGACAGCCCCATCCCAAAGGCGAACTGCAAACTCATCTGAGGCGATAGATTTCGTTTGCCATCGATGATGTGTTTTAAATAGGCAGGAGCGACACGAGCTTGTCTTCCGAAAACTCGATACGAAAACTTGTTGTTCTGTTTTTTTTGAAAATCGTAAAAGGCTCGACAAAAATCTCGGTAGTCGAGATATGAAAAAACATCCAAGCCCTCCATCCCTCGAAACTAACGAGATGAGCTCAAGACATCAAGTATTAGCCAAACTCTTCCATCAAATAGCGCATGACCGAATTCTCTGTCTGCGCCCAACGCCCAAAATCACAACTAGTGCAGTTGAGAAACAGAGCAAAACTCATCCACTCTCCACCTTTCGTACGAACATAGCCGGCAATCGTTCGGACATTTTTAATGCTGCCTGTCTTGAGTCGACCCCCTCCTCTTTGATCCTTAAGACGTGAGCGAGTTGTTCCGTCCTGACCTAAAATCGATAAAGAGGCCATGTACTCCGGAAAAAAGGCTGTCTTACTCAGCGAAGATAAAAGTTTCGTAAGCGCGCGCGTTTGCATGCGAGATTCTCGAGAAAGTCCCGAAGCATTATCCAGATGAATCTCTGTAGCGCTGAAACCAAACTTTTTTACGCAATCAGTCAAAAAGCTCTTGGAGAGGTCGACACTCGCCCTGGCTTTCTTGGCCGTGCGAGCTGCGGCCATGAGGCTTAGTTCCGATCCGAAATTTGTGGAGAGCTTATTGATATCCATGAAAAGTTTTGAAAGCGGCTTGGATCGATGCGTCCACAAGCGCTTGGCGGCAACCGCTTGGCTGGACAATTCAAACTTTCCCTTCCAGACGCCACCCAAAGACTCAAAGTTAAACTTAAAAAGACGCGCAAAAGTCTCGTAAGGATCGGGCAAGGCTCGATAAAAAGCACGCGGCTCGTCTTCAGATCCGACGGCACCCGCTAAAACGAACTGCTTTTTTTGAATGTCATAACTGAGCTGTGTTTGAGAGCCCCCCAAACGACCCGGCCGGAGGCGGAGCTGATTGATCAACTGCAATCCCAAGGACTCTCTAGGAAGCACCGTGGCTTGCACTGCATCTGTAGTGGGGGCCACCCAAACGGCGAACGAATTGTGATTGATGGGAGCGGCCGTCATTCGTGCATGAAAGGATCTGCCCTCATCACCCTCAAAGCCATCAAATTGATCCCACTGAGGCGAAGCAAAGAGTGATGTGTCGAAAATCAAATTTCCTCGAATTTCGCGAATTCCGTACACAAAGCGAATGGCCTCGACCACCATCTTTAGATCTTCAATCACAAAACTAAAGTCTCCAGAGGCCTGGACCACCAGATTGCCCTCTAAAACTCCCCCACTCAACTTTCCAGTTTGAGCAAAATGGGTTTCGAATTGAAACTCAGGACCCAGCTCCTCAAAAGTACATGCCGAAGAAACCAATTTAGCCACGCTGGCGGGCTGAAGTGAGCGCTGCGATTGAGAGGCCAATCTCTCCGTTCCTTGCAGGTCACGAACCGAAAGAGAGGCATTGACTCCGTAAGGTCCAAGGAGTTCCTGCAATCGCTTGGGTAGCGAGGCCCCCTGAGCCTGCAGCGAACTCATCGAAAATCCCAGTAATCCACAGATAACGATCAAAAACTTTAAAAGCTTCACCTTTCAACACTATCAGGTAAATATCAGGTTCATGAAGCAATTTAGCGATAGCACCAAACGTGCAGACGGTAGAACAGCGTCACAGCTTCGACCCATTGAGTTCGTCATGAATCCTCAACGAGATCCCGTCTCGAGTGTTTTAATCAAGTGGGGGCAAACCCATGTGCTCTGCTCGGTATCTGCAGAGGAGAAGTGCCCCCCCTGGTTACAAGGACAAGGACAGGGATGGATCACCGCTGAGTATGGAATGCTTCCGGGCTCAACCGATAAACGAATATCTCGTGAAAAATCTCGAACCAATGGCCGAACCCAAGAAATTCAACGTCTCATTGGGCGAAGTTTAAGAAGTAGTGTGGATCTCAAGCTTCTTGGAGAGAGAACTCTTCAGATAGACTGCGATGTCATTCAAGCCGATGGCGGAACCCGAGTTGCTTCTATTGTGGGAGCATCCGTTGCTTTATTCAAAGCATGTGAAAAACTCAAGCTGAGCTACCGTCCGCGCTTAGTTTCTGCTGTTTCGCTGGGATGGGTGAAGGGTGCGCTTCTCACGGATTTGGCATACACGGAGGACTCTCAGGCTGACGTCGACTCCAATATCGTTATGCTCGACAATGAAGATTTCGTCGAAATTCAAGCGACTGCCGAAAAGAAGAGCTTCTCACGTGATCAGTGGAATTCGATGCTCGAAGCAGCTCAATTAGCTTGTCGTGAAGTTTTGTTGCAGCAAAGAAGAGCTTTAGATTTAAGGTCCTAAAATCTTACTCAGGGATTTGTTGATCTTTTAAAGTGGCCAACATTTCTTGAATATAGACACGTTCTTTTTCGTCTTTAGAAACTGAAAGTAAGTTCTCAAAAATCGCAATCGCCTCATTAAATCGTTTAACGTAAATGTAGCTCACCCCAAGACTTTGAATGGCTCGAGTGTTTTTGGGATCGATCTCAATCACTTTCTCAAACTCTCTCGAGGCCTCTAAAAACTTTTGCTCTTCCATCAGTTGTGATCCCCTCTCCAATCCTTCGGAGATTTTTTTACGCTTTTGTTGTGCTTCGACCTCTGCTTTTTGTTTAGCCAAAAACTCTAAGCGCTCTTGCTCAGCCCGCTTGAGCTCTTTTTCTCGCTCTAAGTCCTTCTGAGCTTTTCGCGCAAGTTCCGCTTCATCTCTTTTTGGCTGCGCTAGGGCTTCGGCAATCATTGGCGCCTCAGTGGTCTTGGCCACTTTTTCGGAGGGAGATGGAATTTGTACTGATGCCGGTGGAGGCTTTACACCTTTCGATTGCGCTGTTTGCGACACCGGAATAGAGGCTGAAGCGCTCACAAATTTTTGTTTGTGCTCTGTTGGAAAAAAATACAAAAAAGCGACTGTGCTCATGGCAAGAGCAAGGGCTCCACCCAGCACACCCGCCCAAACGCCCGCAAGTGAGCGCTCTGAACTATTGGCACCCAGCGATCGATCGATTGGCTTTTGCGGTGATGCCTGTCTAAAATCGAGTTGCGCTCGCTTCAGAGTAGATTGCTCTGCACTCACCGAACTTACTGAAGTGATCTCGATGGGAAATTCTGCCTCTAACGAATGAGACAAGCCGTCTTTATTCTCTTTGGTCTCAAGTTGAGAAACCCGAAGCAGCGGTGCGGTAATTCGCCCCGAGACTTCTGTTTTTCTAAAAATTTCAGTGCTGTCTAACTTCGAAGAGACACTCGACTTCGCAGAAGAAAAGGAATGAATAAATCTCGTATTCAGAAAAGACTTCCAAAGAATATCAAAGTCACTTTGAAATTGGCCTCGAGATTCACAGAATATTTGCGAGCCCTCAAAAAGCCATTCGAGAGAAAGATCATCAGTAGGCTTGAAGTGAGCTGGAAAAAACTCGGTGTCCTGATGGGCCCGATCCGTCCACTGAAGAAGACGGCGGAGCCTGGTGGGATCACGAAAATAAACATCAGAGAGAAGGCGTGGATTGGGTCTATCGAGTTGGGGAGCTTCCACTCGAATCGTCCAGTAATGAAAACAACTGGGGCAGCTGACTCGAATGGCAAAGGGGTCGACCACGTTTACTTCGGGCAAAAAAATGGACTTGCAGCTAGGGCACTGAACTTCACTGGAGACAAAAGAAAAGGCCGGATGAGTTTCTTCTTCCAAAAGCGGATTTTCATCAACCGTCCACTCGATCTCCAAAAACTTCCGGTGCTTGTGAGTGGCTGTAGGCATTTCGATCACTCTCATGATTCGAGCCAAGGACTCGTACACAAATCCAGGCTTTTCCGGCAATCGAAGGGGGGTAAAGCTCTGCGAATTTTTAAACAAGCCTCGAGGGGTCTCAAGAACTAGCCTGAACTTTGGAAAGCTTTCTGTTTGAAGTCCGCACGTTTCTAGAAACGACTTGGCGGGATGAACCACATCATAATCCACTGTAGATTCTGACACCGTCACGCCTGTCTCCTCGAATCTCATCTCTAGATGAGGATTCAAGCTTCATGCCAGAAAGAGGCCTCTGGAGCCCATTAAAAGTGGTTTATACGGGCTTCTCCCCTGCCCTATGAAAGCCTTACATAGCTCGCAAAATGATTTTGCCGTTTTGTGTCCCGCTCTCCAAATGAAGGTAGGCTGCTGCAGCCTCACTCCAGTGCCACTCTTGAGAAACGCCCGGCACTATTTTTCTTTGAGAAATCCAACGCACCACTTCTTGAAAATGTCTCAGGCTTCCCATGGTTGACCCAATCAACTGAAGTTGTCGAAAGAAGAGATGACGAAGATCGAGCTGAGCTTGGAATCCAGAGGTGGCGCCACAACTGATCAGCCGCCCCCCATCCACTAAGCATTTTACATTCAACTCAAAAAACTTAGAGCCGACATGGTCAAAAATAAAACTGAATTTTTTTGGAGCTGCTGATTTTAAGGCCTGCTCAAATGAGTCGTTTGCCAGCACCGTTTTTAAGCCGCGCGCCTTCCAACCGTCGAGCTTCAACAAGTCTCGAGAACTCACAAAAATCTGGTTGGGAGGAATTTTCATGGAAAGAAGAATTTCTAAAAGTGCTTGGGTTACTCCACTTCCTGCCCCATGAACGAGAATGGAGCCCAGCTGCCGGCAATCAAAGCGGCCCGGAAAAATCTCAGCCTTCTCTGTAATCATCTGCCAAGCCGTCAGATAGGCCAGTGGCACACAAGCAAGTTGAGATAGATTTAAGTGCTCTGGTGCTTGTGCTAAATATCTCTCAGAAATAACAAATTCTTCGATGAAAACGCCCGAGTTCGTCTCACCTCGAATCTTAAAATCACGGCACTGATTTTCAGAATGTGCTGTCTGCCAAGCCTCATCACTCATGGCAGGATAAACCAAAGCTCGATCACCCCGGCTCCACACGTTGCTCCTCGACTCCAGGACTTCAACGACAGCATCTGCTCCGGCCACATGGGGAAAGCGGTATGAAATATGAGGCAGACCTCGGATGACCCAAAGATCGAGATGATTCAAACTGCCCGCAAGAAATTTAACGCGGACCTCTCCCTCAGCCGGCTTCGCTACGGGCTGAGGGAGATTACCAAATCGAATGTTTGCCACTGAACCCGTGCTTTCAAAATAAACGGCCTTCATGAGCCTCTCCAAAAATATAACGATAGGCCAAAAGCGCTGCGAGTCGAGCCGAGTCTTCCGTGCTTCGATCAAGCTTTGGAGCACATTCATAAAGACCGAGCCACTTTGTTCGCTCGCGATGCTGAATCATAAAATCAAGAACATCTCTGGGAGCGAGACCAATCATGGCAGGTGCTGATACGCCACGGATTCCTTCGATCGCATCCAGACAAATAGAGACTCCCACCGAGCCTGCCAATGAGGGCGCTGCTTGCTTCCATGAAAGAATTTTTGAATTCTTTGATTTAGCAAATCCGATCATTTCATCGGCATTACACTGAACTTGCGCTCCCCAAGTCCAAAAATGCTCCCCACCAAACTCATCCAAGTAACGCCTAAAGGCCGTGCCTGAATTCGGCTTCTTGGCATCAAAAGGCCGCATATCTAAGTGCGCATCGATATTGATGACGCTCCCTTGAATTTGCTCTCGATAAGCCTTGGCATCCGGATAACCATAATCATGACCTCCGCCTAAAGTTAACAATCGCGCCCCAGACTTTAAGACGCGAGAGCTTAACTGATAGGCCCAATCATAGCGCTGAAGAATTTTTTTTCTGCTCGGAAAGCCACTGACTACCGAAATTCGCATCGCAGAATTTTTTCGTAAAACCATTCGACTCAGATAATAGAGAATTCTGGCTGGACCATCCTTAGCTCCTCCGCGACCTTTATTATTTCTAACTCCCTCGTCATCTGGATACGAAGTGATGACGACCTCTTCACTCACAGCCCTCTTCCAATCCAGGGCATTTACCCGATGAAATAGAGTTTCGATACGCGGGTCCTTCATCTCGCTGTTCCTTCTTAGAGCCGGGGCAAGCGTAAGGATTCGATCTCTCGAATCTCCTTTGGGCAAGATCGCGTGAGCACGTCGGGCCCTCTTGATGTGATTAAAACATCGTCTTCGATTCTCACTCCAATGCCTCGATATTTGGCGGCTACCGTTTTATCATCTCTTCTGAAATACAAGCCCGGTTCGATGGTCAAAACATTACCCGGTTTCAGTGGCACTGATTTCCCCTTTTTATCAAAATAAACTCCACAGTCATGAACATCCATTCCAATCCAATGACTGGTTCCGTGCGGAAAGTAGCGAGAATAAAGTCGTTTCTCAATGATCTGAGTGACTGGCTTTTTAATGATCTTCATTTCTCGCAGAGCTTGGGCAAGAACTCGTAGTGCGGCTTCGTGAGGCGCATGAAAAGAACGCCCAGACCGTGCCGCTGAAATCGCGGCCTTTTGGGCCCTGAGGACCCAAGAATAAACTTCTCGCTGAGCCTCCGAAAATCGACCACTTGCCGGAAAGCATCGCGTGATGTCGGAGGCGTATCCTTTGTACTCAGCCCCAGCATCCATCAGCATCAGATCTCCATCCTGAATCAACTGGTTGTTTGCATGATAATGCAGAGTGCAGGCATTATTGCCCGAGGCGACAATAGAATTATAGGCCGTCGAAGCCGCACCATGCCTCTTAAACTCTCGCTCTGTCTCTGCTGCAATCTGATATTCAAAGAGACCCGGACGAATACTCTGCATCGCTCGAATATGTCCAATGGCTGCAATCTCTGCGCTTCGTCGCATGATCTTCACTTCTTCAGAGGATTTAAACTTTCTCATCTCGTGAAGCTCGATACTGGGATCCTCAATCGCCCGCGTCCCTCGGATACCTTTACGAAGATCTTTCCACTGCGTGATATTGCTTTGAATAAACTGATCCACTCCTGGAAAAAAACCCAGCCGCCAGAAAAGTCTTTCATGCTGCAGCATTTTCTCATGAACTACGGACTTCCACTGATGAATATCAAAGGCGGAAGCCACTCCCAAAATCTTTGGCGCTCTCTCCACTCCGACGCGCTCACCCTCCCAAATCTCACTCCCTCGATTGGCCGAAAGATCGCGAGGGCGTAGCCCTAACTGGTCGCGATACTTTCCGTCCTTCACCTCGATCATGAGCAAAGTGTCGGGCTCGTTGAGACCGACAAGATAAAGAAAATCCGAATTCGCCCGAAAAGGAAAATGAACTGTAGCTGTTCTTAAATACTCCAGTCCGCTCCAAAACAACGCCACAAAGTCTCCCCCTTGACGGTAAAGCTTTTTTGCCAAGAGTTGGCGGCGCTTCTTATAAATCTTCATTGGAAAAGCTTGGAGAACATCCTCTGAACGCATAGGCTAAAAACGTAACATGAGACCCATAGCCAAATCCAAGGCTTATCAAGACTTAGAAAAAATTTTGTCTCAGAGAATTGTCTATCTCGACGGGCCGATGGGCACCATGCTACAAACTCGCAAGCTTCAAGAGGATTCTTTTCGTGGGAATCGATTCAAGTCTCACCCAAAAGACTTAAAAGGAAACCATGAAATCCTCAATCTTACTCAACCTGAGCTCATCAAAGAAGTTCACCTCGCCTATTTTAATGCGGGCGCCGATATCGTAGAAACAAATACATTTAATGGCACTCGAATCTCTCAAAAAGAGTATGGTTTAGAAGCCTACGCCTCTGAAATTAATTTGGCCGCTGCTCGAATTGCTCGAGAGGCTGTTGCTGAGTTTCAAAAAAGCCATCCTCAGCGAAGACTTTTTGTGGCGGGCGCCATTGGGCCCACGAACAAAACCTGCTCGCTTTCTCCCGACGTAAATAATCCTGCATTTCGCGCCATCGAGTTTGATGAGCTCGCCGAGGATTACTACGAAGAAGCGAAAACTTTAGCCGAGGGCGGAGTAGATCTTTTCTTGGTGGAGACAAGCTTTGACACGCTCAACATGAAGGCGGCCATTTTTGGAATTGAGCGACTGCAGCGAGAGAGAAATGAGCGACTGCCCCTGATTCTCTCTTTCACCATCACTGATGCATCGGGGAGAACGCTTTCGGGACAAACGGTTGAAGCCTTTTGGCACTCAGTTCGGCATGCAAAGCCGCTGGCAGTGGGAATCAACTGTGCTCTAGGCGCCAAAGAAATGCGTCCCTATCTCGAGGAACTCTCGAGTATCGCCGAGTGTTATGTGAGCTGTTATCCCAATGCAGGACTACCAAATCCCCTCGCTCCCACGGGCTACTCTGAAAGCGCTCTCGAGAGTGGTCAGCTCTTAGAAGATTTCGCTCGCTCAGGATTTTTGAATATTGTGGGGGGATGTTGCGGAATGACTCCAGCACACATTGCCGAGATCGTTCAGCGCACGAAAGCCTACTCGCCTCGACACCTCCCGCAGACACTTCCAGCCCTTCGACTGAGCGGCTTAGAGCCCTTTAAAATTGTCTCGGGTCAAAGCAGCTTTAGCGTTGTCGGTGAAAGAACCAACATTACCGGCAGCCCTCAGTTTAAAAAACTGATCCAGTCCGATGATTTTGAAGGCGCTCTTCGTATCGCCCAAGCTCAAGTCGAGAATGGCGCTAATATTCTCGATGTAAATTTTGATGAAGCTCTCTTGAACGGCGAGGCCTGCATGAAGAGATTTCTCAATCTCATCGCTGCAGAACCCGAGATCTCTCGAATCCCGATCATGATCGATAGCTCCAAGTGGAGCGTGATCGAGACAGGTCTTAAGTGTCTTCAGGGTAAGGGAGTGGTGAATTCTATCTCTCTCAAAGAGGGAGAGTCGGAGTTCTTGAGACAAGCTGAACTCTGCCAGCGCTATGGCGCTGCTGCCGTGATCATGGCTTTTGACGAAAGAGGGCAAGCCACGAGCTTTGAGGACAAAGTGAAAATCTCTGAGCGAGCCTATCGCCTCCTTCGAGAAAATCTAGATTTTGATCCAGAAGATATGATTTTTGATCCCAACGTACTGACGATTGGAACGGGAATCGAAGAGCATAATCGTTATGCCATCGATTTTATTGAAGCCGTTAAAGAGATCAAAAAACGATGTCCGGGAGCTAAAACTAGCGGAGGTATCAGCAACATTTCGTTCTCTTTCCGCGGCAATAATCCCGTTCGAGAGGCGATGCATTCCGCCTTCCTCTATCACTCGATTCAAGCGGGTCTCGATATGGCGATCATCAATGCCGGAATGATCACGGTGTACGATGAAATCGAACCTGAGCTTTTACTTCACATCGAGGATCTTCTTTTTGATCGACGGCCCGACGCGACAGAGCGCTTGATTCGCTACTCCGAAAAATTCAAACAAGTGGATCCCCAAAAAACCAAACAACTGAGCGAGTGGAGATTGGGTAGTGTTCATGAGCGCCTTTCACACGCTCTCGTGCAGGGTACTGATGAGTTTGTTGAAACGGATACAGCTGAAGCACTTCAATTACTCAAAGAACCTCTTGCAGTCATTGAAGGCCCACTCATGAGCGGCATGAAGATTGTCGGCGAGCTTTTTGGCGCCGGAAAAATGTTTCTCCCTCAGGTCGTCAAGAGTGCTCGAGTCATGAAAAAAGCGGTAGCTTACCTCACTCCGCATATGAAAAAAAGTGACCGACAACAAACCCAGGGAAAAATTGTTCTGGCGACCGTCAAAGGAGATGTACATGACATCGGTAAAAATATCGTTTCGGTTGTTTTGAGCTGCAATAATTACGAAGTCATCGATCTTGGAGTGATGGTTTCTTGCGAAAAAATTCTTCAGACTGCAAAAACAGAAAAAGCCTCAGCCATTGGCCTCAGTGGACTCATCACCCCATCCCTCGATGAGATGATCCATGTCGCTGCGGAGATGCAGCGACAAGGCTTTCAAATTCCCCTGCTTATTGGGGGAGCCACAACCAGCAAATCACACACCGCCATTAAAATCGCTCCTTCGTACTCTCGAGCGACTCAGCATGTTTTAGATGCCTCTTTGGTTGTGGGTGTTTGTTCAAAACTCTTTGGTGAGGAGTCCGAAAGTTATCAACAAGACATCAAGAGAGAGCAGGCTAAGATCTTAGAAAGCTATCAGAACGCTGGATCTCGTATTCAAGATTACATTTCTTTTGCCGAAGCGAGACAAAATGCTCCCAAGATCTCGACAGAGCCCTCTCCAAGACCTCCGTTTCTCGGTTCTCAAATCATCAAATTAGGCTCTGTTGAAGCTTTAGTCCCCTTTATCGACTGGTCGCCCTTCTTTTGGACCTGGGAACTGAAGGGCGTTTTTCCAAAAATTTTGGATCATCCCGTTCACGGTTCTCAAGCGCGTCAGTTATTCGAGGACGCTCAATCGATGCTGAAGCGGGTAGTGAGCGAAAATTGGTTTGAGGCGCGGGCTGTTTATGGCTTCTGGTCTGCAAGACGCGAGGGCGATGATATCGCTCTTTTTGAAAACGAGCAGAACACTCGAAAAATTTTTAGGTTCCATTTTTTACGTCAGCAAAAAAAGAAGATGGAGACTGGGGCTCGACATTTTTGTCTGGCCGACTTTGTCTCTGATCGTTTGCCTGACTACCTGGGCGGCTTTGCGGTCAGCATGGGCAGCGAGGTTGAGCGAAGAGCTCGAGAGTTTCGGCAGAAAAACGACGATTTCTCGGCCATTCTTACTCAAGCCCTTGGAGACCGTCTTGCCGAAGCCTTCGCAGAGTTTCTTCACGAGAAAGTAAGACGAGAGTGGTACGCTCCAGAGGAGCGGTGGAATCCTCAAGATTTAATAGAAGAACGCTATCAAGGGATCCGCCCAGCCTTAGGCTACCCGGCATGCCCCGATCATAGCGAAAAAGCGATTTTGTGGAAGCTGATGAACATTGACGAGAGCATTGATCTTCATCTTACAGAAAGCTTTGCGATGACGCCTTCAAGCTCTGTTTCGGGTCTCTATTTCTGGCGGCCTGAGTCACAGTACTTTCAGCTCGGAAAAATATTACCCGATCAAGTGAGTGATTATGCCCGGAGAAAGAAGATGGATCGATCCGCCATTGAACGATGGATTCGACCTCATTTGCTTGAGCTGTGAAAAACTTTCTCCATCCCGTAAGTCTCGATCATCCATCGCACATGATCTTCAAAGCGAGGAAGTGCGCTCTGATTGCGTAAAGCCTCCACACAGCATTTGAGATAGCCTAGTTTATTTTGATCGGAGGCCTCCAGATCACGAGCCTTCAAAAAATTTTCGAGCATGACAAGCGCCTCTGTCCATTCTTGAGCAGAAAATGGAGAATCATCGATCACGCACTGCCAATCGGGTGGCCAAGGCTTCATTGTCCTAAGCTAACTCAGCCCTCCACAAAAAGCTCAAGTAAAAGTCCTTAAACAAAAAAAGGCCCCGGCGTATGCCGGGGCCCTTCAACAACTCGTTAAAATGAGTGTCGACCGAATTAGAACATGTAACCGACGTTCAAACCAGCCGAGAAGCTGCTAGCTTTTCGAGTCGCTGCATCTACAGGAATATTGCCATACACTTGAGCAGCAATTCCATCGAACTCACCAGAGATCGAAGGAGTGATGACTTGTCGGAAAGCAGTCTTTTTTCCGCCTGTCTCAAGACCTTCTTTTGATGCTTTATCCAAGAAGACCCCATTGTACTCTGCATTCAATGCAAAATTGGCAGTCGCTTTGTAGCTAAGACCCAATTGTGAAGGAATGTTGAAACGATTTCGATCGCTTGGAACTTTTACAGTGGTGGCGCCAACGCTTACCGACTTACGACCGATGTTGTGGTAATGCACACCTAAGTTGATCTTGGCCATAAACATTTCGTTTTCAAGCCAAGCTCCAAGCATCGGAGTGATAGTCGTCGTACGAGCAAGATATCGACCCAAGTCGGTGGTCGGATTAGCCGCTGAAACTACAGAAGCTTCATCTTTTCTTGCCAAAGGCAACGCCGCATCCAAAGAAACAGAGTATCCCCAGGCCATCTCGTCACTGCTTTCGCTCATTCTTTGGTTCCAGTTCGCGCCCAAAGCAAAGTTACCCATGCCGAATCGGCTTTTGCCAGCAGCACTTGCGTTTTTACTTACCCAGTAAAAGGGCAAATCGATATTTGCAGTGAGGTTTTCCATCACACTGTAATTTCCGCGAAGTGCGTAGTTCGTGATGGTTCCAGTTTCTGTTCCACCAGTGAGAGTCTTTTTGGTCGGAGTGTATCCGAATCCAAGGTTAATGTTATTTTTAGGGCTTAAGTTTGCGCCCACATACATCGGAGTCGAATAAGCGCTAGAGCTTACTGCAACTGCAACTACTGCGAGAGCGAGTGCTTTGATTTTCATTTGTTATGTCCTTTCTTAAGTTTTATCGAATCTGTTTCAAACAAACTTCGGCAACCATGGCGCAAGCACAAGTGCCTGGGTCAAATTGTTGCTCACCCAACTACTTTATAGAGGCTCTTCCCGCAGGCCTACGGAAAAATCAGTGCTTTTTTGGTGCGACGCGCCAAATAACTCCTGATTTATTGTCTACCTTGAAGAGCGCAAACAGATTTCAACCCATAATAATAAGAACCAAGTTCATCGAGCCAGAACTCCCCCTTAAAAGGCCAAAATTGAACTTGTGGATCAAAGTCTACATCTCCCAACTTAAGAATTCTAACATCGTCGCGCATCTCAATGGGAGCTCCGACCAATAAGTTGACGCCCAACTGAAGAATTTCAATCTGAATACTGTCTGCCTGCTCCAAAGCTTTCGCCAATACCTGCTCAGCCTTCGAGAGTACTCTCTGC
>JBILFF010000121.1:0-6146 GCA_044351695.1 Bdellovibrionota bacterium | reverse complement strand
TTTAGGAATGAAAGCCCTACCGAATTACGGCCCAGACTATGAAAAAAATTTTAATAAAATCTATAGCCAAATCGCTCACAAGCATCGGGTTCCGCTTTTCCCTTTTTATATTGAACGTGTGGCAGCTCAACCGAGCTTAAATCTTCAGGATGGGATCCATCCTAATCGTGATGGTCAAAAAATGATTGCTGAAGATGTTTTTCGATTTTTACTCCCCGAGTTAAGGCAAATTCTGGAGAAAAAATAATGAGTTTACGTGCCGTCCAGCTTCAAAAAAACTACGAGACGCGCGAAAAGAGTCTCTCTGTTCTCAAATCGATCGATCTCGAAATCAAGAATGGGGAGTTTATTTCAGTGATTGGCAAATCAGGAAGTGGTAAAAGCACTCTTTTAGGTTTGCTAGCGGCTCTCGATAGGCCAAGTTCAGGAAGTATTCTTTGGCAGGGCAGAGAGATTCAAGATTTATCAGAAGATGAGTTGAGTGAGGTTCGTCGCGATCATTTTGGTTTTATTTTTCAGTCCTATCATTTGATACCGACGCTTACCGCTTTAGAGAATGTTTTGGTTCCGGCGCAGTTAGCAGGACGAACAGATGCTCGAGATCGTGCGCGTCAGCTTTTAATTTCTGTCGGGCTAGAGGATCGGTTGACTCATTACCCGAGACAGCTCTCGGGCGGAGAACAGCAGCGAATCTCTATTTGTCGAAGTCTGATTAACGAGCCGCAGATTATTTTTGCAGATGAACCCACTGGAAACCTAGATTCAGAGAACGGCAAAGTCGTGCTCGACTTACTTTGCTCAATGAGGGGTAGGCGCAGCTTAGTGCTGGTAACTCATGATGTCGATGTGGCGAACTTGGCTGATCGAATCATTCAAATCAAAGATGGAGTGATTAGTGCTGATACGACTCGCACTCTCTGAGCTCTGGGCGGGACGTCGACGTCTCTGGCTTCCTGGAATTTCTTTTTCATTTTCACTAGCGGCTCTCTACCTTTTGCTGAGTTTTGAGACTCGAGTAAACGCGAGCCTCGAAAATGAGGGGCGTCAGATTTTGGGGGCCGATCTTCATATCGAAGCCGCGCGACCCTGGCGACAGGATGACTATGAAACCCTGAATAAAATTCTTCCAAAAGACGCACGCGTGATTGAGTTTGTAGAATTTAACACCATGCTTCAAGCTCAGGAGAGCCGATTGGTTCGCCTTCAAGCGATTGAGCAGAATTATCCCTTTTACGGTGAGTTCATTTTTGAGGGAGAGAGTTTTAAGAATCTCAACAGTGAGGATCGAAAAGTTTTGATTCATAACGATCTTGCCGAGACTCTTAAGCTTAAAACGGGCGATCAGGTTCGGCTCGGAAGAGGAGCGTTTACCGTCTCCGGAATTTTGAAAAAACGCCCTGCGAGTCTAGGGAGCTTATTTGGGCTTGCGCCACCCGTGTGGATTCATCGTCGGCATCTTGATGCCTCGGGCTTGCTTGAGAGGCCTGGTCGAGTGGAGTGGGTTTTTTTGATTGCCGTCAAAAGCCTTCCAATTCTTGAGCTGCAAACTCAGCTTCAAAATGCTTTTCAAGATCCGATGCTTCGATTTCGATCCTATCTCGAGGCCGATCGCGCCTTTCAGAATCTCTATCAAAGGATTCGGTTTTTTGCTCAGTTCGTCAGTATTCTTGCTTTATTGCTTTCGGGTTTGTCGGTGCTCGGGGGCTTGCAGAACTGGTTTTACGAAAGACGTCTTTTGGTGGCGAGCTTGCGGGTGTTCGGCGCTCGAAAAGATCAGATCCGCCAGTGGATCTTTTCGTCGATCGCTTGCTTTGCCGTTGTCTTTTGTCTCTTGGGTTATGGGCTTGGAAGAATGGCTGAGGTCTCACTCGTCCCTCTTTTGCAAGAGTTGCTTCCCTTAAGTCTAGAGCGTGGCGGATCCTGGGGGTCGGACCTCCTTTTTGTTTTGTTGAGTGGCGTATCGATTCTTTTGTTTGCGGGAGTAGCTCAGTCCGGTGTGCTCGATTTTCGACCTCTTCTTTTGCTTCGATCGGGCGAGGATCAGGGCTTTTCAGGACCCGCTCGTCGCCTGTGGCTGCTCTGGTTTTTAGGAATTGTTTTTCTGTTTTTTTTGATGAGTCTTCTGATCCTGAACTCTGCACGACAGGCTGCAGAGTTAACGGGAGGTGCTGTCACCTTGGGCTTCTTGGCACTTTTTGTAAGTCGAATCACTTTTTTTATACTGGAGCGTCTACCACGAAGTAAAAATTTTTCTTGGACCTACAGTCTTCAGTCCATCTTGCGACAAGGGCGTTCAAGTGGCTTAGCGATTTCGATCCTCTTTTGCGTCTCTGCCATCTTGAGTTTGCTTTTGGTTTTGCAGTCGGCTCTGAAAAAAGATTTTGAGCTTGAAGAGGGTGTGCGCTCCACTGTGCTCTTTGCTTTTGATGTTGGTGAAGAAGAAAAAGAGAAAATAGGAGATATTACGAAAGAGTTTCCTGATTTTGAGGTGCGTTGGGCTCCTTGGGTGAGAGTAAAATGGCTTAAAAAAAATGGCGAGGAGCTTCGGGTGGAGTCGTCGGAGCGACTCTTTGATCCGACAGAGTTTAATGTGGGGGTGGTTCGGCATTTGCCAGCCGATAATCGAGTGGTCGCTGGCAGTTTTTGGAGCGGAGAGTTCAGAAATGATTTACCCGAGCTGTCAATCACGCGAGACTTTGCTCGACAGGTGGGTTTAGAGCTCGGTGATCAAATGACGCTCGATCTGTGGGGCGTTCGGTTTGAGGCGCGAGTGACCAGCTTGCGCAGCGTGCGGTGGACTGATTTTCAGCCTAATTTCCGGGTGCTCATTCAAGAGGGATTTTTAGAGGGCTTACCTTTTTCTTACGTCGCGGGTTTTAAAGCGAAGGATCTGAGTCAGAAGGAGCTTTTGTATAGAAGAATGATGAGAGAGTTGCCCGCCGTTTCAGTCATCGATTTGACCGAGGTCAAAAAAAACCTGGTGGATCTGACGGGTCGTTTAACCTGGGTGCTTCTCTTTATTTTATTGTTTTTGATCGGGTTGGCCATCGTTTTGGTGATGGCCTTAGCTCAAGAAAAAGTAATCATGAGAAGGCGTGAGTTCGCTCAGCTCAAAGCCCTGGGGGCGCGATCGAGCCAAGTTCGAAAACTTCTGTTTATGGAGTATTTTTGGATCAGTGTTTTGCCGTCGGTCCTTGGCCTTGGGCTGGGAGTTTTTTTGGCTGAATTTTGCCTTCAGTATTTCTTTACGATGGATCCTGCAGAGGGTTTTAGTCTCTGGCTTTTAAGCCCCTTGGCTTTGGGTCTTTTGATGTCTTTGATTGCCCTCATGGGCTCTCGAGCTTTGCTGGGGGCGCGTCCGGTGGAGCTGCTTTCGGAGTAGGGGGCTTCTTTAAGATCCCGAAATCCTTGGCTTTCATGACGGGGATTGGCCTTCGCAGCCCTGAATGCTAAGAGCGAGTTTTGAATCATTTGAGGAATTAATCATGGACCGAAAAAAGCGAATCCTTATTTGTGACGATGATGCTGTTTATTTAGCCGCCATCAAAAGATTTCTCGCGCGCGACGGCGCATATGAAGTGAAGAGCGTTCTTCATGGAGAAGAGGCGATGGTCGATTTGAAAGCCACTCAATGGGATCTGGTTTTGCTCGACGTCAATCTTCATCGTCCAGGAGCGGGCTTTGATTTTATCACGAAGTTTCGAGAACTTGATCCTCAAGTAGTCATCATGATGCTCTCGGGCGATAAAGATTTTTCGATCGTTCGTAAGGCTCTGCAACTCGGGGCTGTCGATTACTTTCCAAAGGATGGAAGTCCAGAAGAGCTCATCTACAGTATTGAGAGAGTACTTAACACTCAGCTTGTTCAAAAGAAGTCCAAGCAAAAAGAGGCAGAGGTTCGCCGATCGCAAAAGAGAATCGACATGATCGGGTCCAGTCCCGCCATGACAGAGCTTCGGCAGATGATCGATCGCGCCAAGCGGTCTCCGTTTAATGTGTTGATTACGGGTGAGACCGGATGCGGTAAAGAGGTGGTGGCTCGACAGCTTCGAGAATTCGATGACGAGTCTTTTGTTCCATTTGTCGCTGTGGATTCGAGTACGATTCAAAGCACCACAGCCGAGAGTCAATTGTTTGGACATGAAAAAGGGGCCTTTACAGGAGCAGACAAACAGCGAATTGGTCTCTTTGAAGAAGCGGATGGCGGTCTCATTTATTTTGATGAGATTGAGAACATGCCTCTCGATATTCAAGCAAAGCTTTTAAGAGCCATTCAAGAAAAAGAAATCACTCGATTTGGTGGGTCTCAAGTGATTGGGCTTGAGTTTCGTGTTGTGGCCGCCACGAATAAGAACATGTCAGATCTGATTAAAGAAGGGCGGTTTAGAGAGGATTTGTATCAACGACTCAATGTGATTCCTATTCGAGTGCCCACCTTAAAAGAAAGACCCTCGGATATCCCTGAGCTTGTGGAGTACTTTTCGGAGAAACACTCTTATGGTTCTCACCGATTAGAGTTCTCAGATGAAGCCTTAGCGGCTTTCAATCTTTACGCATGGCCCGGAAACATTCGAGAACTGAGTAATGTGATCGCTTACTTAACGGCGATGAAGGATGATCCGTTTGTTCAGCTTGAGGATTTGCCCATTGAACTACGATCGCCTGCCAAATCATCAGTATCAACCCCTCTCGTCACTTTGCCTTTAGAGTTAGACCGAGATCGTAGTTATCACCGCCGAATGGCTCATTATGACAAAGCGATTCTGCTCGACGAGTACACTCAATCAAACGGCAATATCTCAAAAATGGCTCAGCGTTTGGGCCTTGATCGATCGACTCTTTACTCAAAACTCGCCATGCACGGCATTCATAAAGTGAGTACTCGCTCAAAGGTAGCAGAGGATCAAGAGCCAGCCACCCATTCAGTCTAAGATTCGCTGGCTCCGTCCTGAGGATTTAATAGGCAGATCTTACTCGCCCTGACCGAGCGAGTAACCGCGCTCGCCATCAAACTCATAGAGGTTTTCGGTCTTGATGACCTCGACCCCTGCTTCTTGAAGAGCCTTCAAAGTTTTCCAGATGTTTGACGGATCGATCGGACCTGCCGCGTTGCCGACCATTCGACATCGCCAATGATCTGTACAGAAAGTCTCTTCAAAGCCTTCGGGCCAAACCGTCACACCTCGATTCGTAATCATTTTGAGGTGAATGGCTGAGTCTTTGCTTACTTTTTCAATTCGAGCCGCAAGATTCTGCGCTTTACGATCTCGTTCGTGAACAAACACATCAAAGCCCAAGAGATTCTTTTTCGCCGGAGGATAGGATTTGAGGGCCGGAGCTTTTACTTCAGCCACTCGTTTGTAAGAGACGGGCTTTAGGATTTTAGGTGTGTCGCCGAGTCGCTCGACGATGGCTGCCGCGAACTCCTTAGTCCCGACTTTCTTTTTGGTGTAAGTGTCCGATGCGATGTCTCCCGTATGAATGCCGTCCTCAAGAGTTTTGAGCCAAGCATTGTGGCAGCGCTCAGCGGCCTCTGAAAGTCCCATATGCACCAGCATTTGCACAGCGCCTAAGAACAAGCCACTCGGGTTGGCGCGATTTTGACCTGCCATTCGAGGAGCCGATCCGTGAATCGCCTCGAACATCGAAATATGTTCACCAATATTGGCTGAGCCTGCCATTCCGACAGAGCCTGCAATTTCAGCAACCACGTCCGACAGAATATCTCCGTAAAGATTCGGCAATACAACAAGATCAAACCGCTCAGGATCATCGGCAAGACGTGCCGATCCAATATCAACAATGTAGTGCTCTTTCTCAAACTCTGGATAGTCGGCAGAGATTTCATCAAAGATTTTATGAAACAAACCATCGGTCATCTTCATAATGTTGTCTTTGGTCATGCAGGTGACTTTTTTGCGATTATTCAGCCGCGCATATTCAAAAGCGTAGCGCACAATTCGCTCAGTGCCTGGACGCGTAATGAGTTTCAAACACTGATAAACTTCGTCTGTTTGACGGTGTTCAATGCCGGCGTAGAGGTCTTCTTCGTTCTCGCGCACAATGACGACGTCGAGATTCGGAAATCGAGTGGGAACGTAAGGCGCATAAGCGTTGCAGGGGCGTACATTTGCGAAAAGCCCCAG
>JBILFF010000164.1:0-3579 GCA_044351695.1 Bdellovibrionota bacterium | reverse complement strand
ACTTTTGTAACCACCGCCCTGAGGAGTCGTGATCGGCGCTTTCAAAAAAATCTTGGTTCGACGAAGGCTTTCCCAGGCCGAGTCTTCGATGCCGGAGCTGTGGCCCCGCATGTAGACTTTTTCGCCCACTTCAATTTCTTCGTACTTTAAATTCGCACCCGACCGATCAAGAATCGATAGGGTAGCATCCATGATTTCAGGGCCGATGCCGTCGCCACGTGCAATGGTAATGGTTTTTTGAGTTTGTGACATGTTCTTGAAATGCCAGTAAAAGAGGGACCAATCCAGTAAAAAACCAGATGAGGAAGAGGTTCGCGTACCCCCCCGCTACACTTGTTCTTGATATTGATAATAGTTATCATTAAATAGAATCTATGATTAATCTGATTTTGAGCAGCCTTTGTTTAGTGGCCTCCACCCCCGCCGTTTCCCCCCAGATTCTTCCTGAATTGGTTTTCTCGCTCAAGCCCGATAAGAATCCCGATGCCATGGCAGAGGAGCGCGAGAGCTTTGAGAAATTTTTGACGCAAAAGCTGGGACGGAAGGCTCGAGTGGTTGTGCCGCAATCAGCGGCGGTGATTTTGCAAGGATTGCAAAACTCGCAAATTGATGTGGCCTTCATTGGATCGGTAGACATGATTGAAGCTCAAAAAGCCGGATCGGCAGAAATTTTGGCTGCCGTGTCTTTTAACGGCAAGACCAGTTACGAGAGCTACTGGCTCACACTCAAAGACAAAACCTATCAATCCATTCAAGACCTCAAAGGAAAGCCAGTGGCCTTTGCCTCTCGGACGAGTACGTCGGGCTTAATCATTCCGTGGGATGCCATGATTCGGGCCGAGTTCATCAAAAGGGGTCAGCGACCCGAGGTCTTTTTTGGAGAAAAAAATGTTCTCTACGGCTCAGGCTATATGTCGGCAGTGGAGATGCTCTTTCAGGGTCGGGCAGAAGCGGCCGCAGTGAGTGACTATGTGTTTAATACTGACAATTATCTGAAGCCCGAGCAAAAGGCGAAGCTTCGTATTTTGCAGAGACAGGGGCCGGTGCCTACTCATGTTCTGGCGATCAGAAAGTCGCTGGGCGCAGAGGCTAAAAAACTTTTGTCGCAGCTTGTAGGCGAGTTGAATCAAAAAGAAAACGAGAGCCTTCGAAACAAACTTTTTAACTCAGATTTGGTGCCCGTGGATGCCGAGAAGCATCTTGCACCCACCAAAGCCGCTTTGGAGCGAACAGAGATTCGATTGAACTAGAATGATTAAGGTCAAAAATTTTGGAATAGGTTTTGAGGGACGAGAATTGTTTTCGGGTTTGGATCTCGATTTGAAGAGAGGGGACTTTCTTTTGGTCGAGGGCAGGTCAGGGTCAGGCAAGACGAGTCTTCTCGAGAGCCTAGCGGGATTTCGATCGTGTCATCAGGGATCAATTCAGCGAGACTTTAAGAGCTGTAATTGGATGCCGCAGAGATTTGTGCTTCCGCTCTCGATGACGGTAGAGGAGTACGTGCAATCGGCGCATTTGCCTCAAATGCCTTGGTGGCAAAGTCTTTGGAGTGCACCTGATCTCGCAGAGCGGGATTTGCTTGAGCTTTTGCTTCGTTTAGAGATTTCTCATCTGCGATATCGAAAGCTGAGTTCGCTTTCGGGTGGGGAGCGCCAGCGACTTGCCGTGGTGCGAGCGATTTTATCGCAACAAGAAGTTTTGATTTTAGATGAGCCCAGCTCCATGCTCGACGCTCAAAGTTCGTCTCTCGTTTTGGATTTGCTTTGTGAGCTCTCCATAAAACAGAATCGACTCATCATTTGTTCTTCTCACGATCCTCAGTGGCTCAAGTGTCCTCATGCTCGAAAATTGAGTTTGGGATCTGAGTCGGCCGGTGGACATCGATGGTGCTGAGAAGGAGTTCGCTTCTCACGGGAGCCTTTTTGGCTCTCTTGATTCTATTTTCGCTCCCGGTTTTGGATTTACCTGAACGCGAGCGGCAAAGCCTGAGCGGTTTTTTGGATTTTTTAGCACAGTTCTTCCCATTCGATTGGTCGGTGCTTCCGGATGTTTTTGCGAGTCTTTTGGAGACGATCCGGATTTCGATTTTGGCGACTCTTAGTGCGGTAATTCTTTCTGTTCCCGTCTCGATTTTAGTCTCGGCTCGATATAGTCATCCCGGGCTTCGTAAGTTTTTTTTGTTTCTCAGTACTTTGATTCGGAGCATTCCCAGTTTGGTATGGGCGCTTTTGGCCGTTAGTTTGTTGGGTCCTTGGCCCGCAGCGGGCGTTCTTGCCCTTTGTTTTTACTCGATGGGTTATTTGATCAAGTTTTTTGCAGATGCTCTGGATAATATTGAGCCCTCAGCCTCTCAACATCTGCTCTTAGAGGGGGCGCATCCTATTCAGGCCATTCAGTTTGGACTCTGGCCCCAGTGGCGCCCTGCCTTGATTAAGCAGAGCGTCTGGATGCTTGAGTACAATATTCGCTCGGCCTCCATTATCGGTTATGTGGGAGCGGGGGGATTGGGGAGTCTACTGCACAGCTATCAAGAATTTTATCAATGGAACCGTTTCTCAGTCGTGCTTTTGGTGATTTTACTCACAGTGCTTGGGCTGGAGCTGGTGTCGAGAAGGCTGACTTAGGTTTTTTAGCTCGATCGTCGTTTTTCGTTTTGCCGCTTGTTTTCGCATGCTATGGCTCAAAGAGGTCATAGGGGGTATGAGTCGCGTGAAAGTGCTTTTAAAGTTTGGTTTTTTTGCGGTGGTAGGCCTGCTGATGGAATTCCCGCAGCTTGCAGCACAGAATTTCGAAAAAGAGCCCGAGTTATATTTTGATCTCGGAGAGGCGAGTCAATTTGAGCTGACTTCAGAGTCCAAGCGCGAGTTGCTCAGCATGATCAAAAGACGAGGCGAAGAACTTGAGCGAGAGCTAAGCAATCCCGATTCTTTGGGTGAAGCGGTCTTAGAGTTTGAAGCTCATCTTAAAAGAAGCAAGAGCTACTTTGCTCAAATGGTGGGGATGGGATGCGCGATAGGGGCGGCTTGTGTGGCAGGATATCTGTTTGCATCGGTATTGCCATCGTCCGTGATGCAAAGAGAGCCTTGGCTGAGCGCGTTTATAATTTTGGGACATAGTGGTTTGTGGGCCTTTAATATTGGAGCTTTAGGCTTTGGTTTAGCGATGAAAGATGGTGTTGAAGAAAAGGCGATCGTTCCAAAAGTTTTTTTAGATCTTCGATCGCGATCTATTCTTGAGGCGGCTCAGGATGTGTCGGCGCAGATGCGTGCCATGGCTGTTCCACTTTCTTTTTGGAGTATTCGTCGCCTCCGAGATTTCACTTATCGTTTTTTGGCTTTTCAGGCTTTGGAGCGATTGATTTTAGAAATGGAGATCGAAAAAGATTCTGATTTTGAGCGAGTACTTAAGCTCACTGGTAGTCAAAAAAAGATTGTCGACGATGAGTGGGCGGCTGATTGGAGCGATGTTCAAAAGAAAAAAGTTCAGGTTGAAGCGATTCGCGCTCTTCGGCGCTTAGAGCTAGCCACTCTTCGGGTGATGGAAGATGGTATGGCCGACATCGGAGGCCCCATGCCGATC
>JBILFF010000014.1:0-25526 GCA_044351695.1 Bdellovibrionota bacterium | reverse complement strand
GCAGCAAGACTGTGCATAAGCGGCTGAAATCCATGGTTTTTTAGGATCTCAGCCGCTGGGGAAAGGGCGCGGGCCTCTGACGAATTTTGGGGAGTCCAAGTCTTGTGGAAATCCGAAAGCTTAGGGTAAGACGGACTTTTAAAAAATCAAAAGCAACATTTAAGTAAGGAAGATCGAAAGAAATGAGCTCACCGGCATTAGCGACGAAATCATCAAAGGCCCTAGATCGAATTGATCGTGTTCGAAACATTGGGATTTCAGCCCACATCGATTCAGGAAAGACGACTCTCACCGAGCGTATTCTCTATTACACCGGTAAGATTCATAAAATCGAAGAGGTAAAAGGAAAGTCCGGAGTGGGCGCAACCATGGACTTTATGGACCTCGAGCGCGAAAAAGGGATTACAATTCAATCGGCAGCTACTTTTGCGGAGTGGGGTGATTACAACATCAACATCATCGATACTCCCGGACACGTGGACTTTACGATTGAAGTCGAGCGCGCTTTACGCGTTTTGGATGGAGCAATTCTCGTTCTTTGTGGTGTGGCAGGAGTTCAGTCTCAGTCGATCACTGTAGATCGTCAGATGAAGCGATACGGTGTGCCTCGATTGGCGTTCGTCAACAAGCTGGATCGACAGGGAGCAAACCCTTTTCGCGTGGCGCAAGGTTTAAGAGAAAAGCTGGGTCTGCATGCAGTGATGTATCAGATTCCCATTGGTGTTGAAGACCAACACAAGGGCATCATCGATTTGATCACCATGAAGGCTTACTATTTTGATGGCGACAACGGGGAAGACATTCGCGAAGAAGCCATTCCAGCAGAGCTTCAAGCACAAGCCGATGAGTACCGTGCCAAAATGATTGAAGGCTTGGCAGAGGCTAACGATACCATCGCCGAGAAATACTTGGGCGGCGAGAATGTGACGAATGAGGAGATCATTCTTGCTACTCGGCAGTCGGTGATCGCTCTGAAGATTGTTCCTGTGCTTTGTGGATCTGCCTATAAAAACAAAGGTGTTCAAAAGCTGTTGGATGCCGTCACGATGTTTTTGCCTTCGCCCAAAGATATGAAGCCTAAAGCTTTTGATGTGGCCAAGGACGAGGCCGAAATTGCCTTGAGTCCTGATTCGAATGGTTCATTTGTAGGGCTGGCCTTTAAACTCGAGGATGGTCGCTACGGCCAGCTCACTTATTTGCGAGTGTACCAAGGAACCCTGAACAAAGGAGACTTCATTTACAACGTAGCCCGATCTAACCGAGTGAAGGTGGGGCGTTTGGTTCGTATGCATGCGAACAAGATGGTGGATATCGAAAAGGTTGAGGGTGGAGACATCTGCGCCATGTTTGGGGTGGATTGCTATACTGGAGATACCTTTTGCGGCGAGGGAACAGAAATCTCGATGACGTCGATGTTTGTTCCGACTCCCGTTGTGAAGCTCGCTGTAAAACCTAAAGATAAAGCGATGGCCAATAACTTCTCAAAAGCTTTGAATCGATTTTCGAAAGAGGATCCCACTTTTCAGGTGAGCCAAGACGAAGAAAGCAATGAAACCATCATCGCGGGAATGGGAGAATTGCATCTTGAAATTTACGTGGAGCGTTTGAAGCGTGAGTATCAAGTAGAGTGTGTAACGGGAATGCCCCAGGTGGCTTATCGTGAGACAATCACGAAGGCGACTAAGTTTGATTACACTCATAAAAAACAAACGGGTGGTCAGGGCCAGTTTGCCAAAGTCGTAGGAACTCTCGAGCCGATTACAGACAACTCGGCGGATTATGAATTTGTAGATGAAATCGTGGGTGGTCGTATTCCTCGCGAGTTTATTCCGGCTTGCGATCGTGGATTCAAAGAGCAAAAGGCCAAAGGGCAGCTCATTGGATTCCCCATCGTTAACTTGCGTGTACGTTTGCAGGACGGTTCTTACCATGAAGTCGACTCGTCAGAGATGGCCTTTAGAATTTGTGCTCAGACCGCTCTTAGAGAGCATTATCTGCAAGCAGCGCCAGTGATTCTGGAGCCGATCATGAAGGTCGAGGTCGAAACTCCCGAGGAATTCCAAGGAGCTGTTTTGGGTTCGATCAACCAACGTCGAGGAATGGTCTTGGGATCCTCTACCGATAACAAGATTACGGTAGTGAATGCCGAAGTTCCGCTCTCAGATATGTTTGGTTACGCCAATGACTTGCGTTCAATGTCGCAAGGAAAGGCAACCTTTAGCATGGAGTTTTCTCGATACGCTCCAGTGCCGAAGGGCAAGCAAGAAGAGCTTACGAAGAAGTATCAGGAGCAGAGAGCCGCAGAGAATAAATAATCGACTCTCTGTCGTAGCGTGTGGTGTGGGGGGCCGAGCTGTTTGCTCGGCCCCTTTTTATTTTTTGCGAAGAATCGCTTTCCACTCACTCGTTGTGACGGGCGTGATCGAGAGGCGATTGCCGGGCCTTAGAATCCACATAGACTTGCAAGCAACGATCGTTCGAAGCTCGGTAATCGAAATGATCCGATCGAGTTTTTCAACAAACTCCACCTCTCTCAGCATCCAGATGGGGGCTTCGATCTTCGCTTTTTCATCGTAGTATTTGGACTTTTTTTCGAATTGAGTGGGGTCGGGCTTGGCATCAGAGATGATTTTCATGATGCCGGCCACGCCTGAGGGCTCTGCATTGCTATGATAAAAAAAAGCAAGATCGCCTCGCTTCATTTCGTCTCGCATCATATTACGCGCTTGGTAGTTGCGTACTCCCGTCCAGGCAGTGCGCTCATCACGCGCCAAGTCATCTATACTATAATCGCTGACTTCATTTTTCATTAACCAATAGGCCATAGGGTCTACATTTGTGCTTAATAGTGAACAAAATCCAGTGCTTTTAGTTGGTCGATTTGACTTCTGCAAATCCGGACTCATCTTTTAAATATGAAAGACTTCATTTTAGCGCCTGAGCGTAATGTGCCTGTTCTAAGTTTAAGAAATGTCGTTTTGTTTCCGGGTCAGGTGGTCCCCGTTTGGATTTCGAGTGACGAAAGCAAAAGGGCGGTAGATGCAGCGAGCGCCGGGGATTCCTGGGTCTTTGTGGTTCGGAGTAAGAATCCCCGCAAACCCGATTCTCCCGACAACTTTCACTCACTAGGTGTTCTTGCCAGAATTCAAAAAATTCAAAGATCCGAAGAGGAGGGCTATCAGCTCGTTTTGAATTCAGAGATTCGCTTTGAAGCTGAAAAGTTTACTGAGGCAGGTGGCTTTTGGGTGGTATCGGGTCAAAAGAAAATCGACAAAGATGACTTGAGTGAGGCTACTTTAATCGCGCTGGAAAAGTCTCTGCGCGAGACCAGTGATGAAATTTTGGCTTTTCTTCCCTCTGACACCACTCGACTTGAGAATGCTTTAGCTGCCATCAAAGATCCCCAACTACTCGCCTTTACCGTGGTTCAGTATTTAGACTTGCCAGTCGATCAAAAGCTTGGGCTTTTGGCCGAAGACTCGCGTAAAAATCGATTTTTAAAAATCTTGGATTTGTTAGTAAAACTGAAAGAAGAGCTTTCCGTTCAAAAAGAAATTGGCGAAAAGATTTCGGATGAGATGAGTCGGCGTCAGCGAGACACGATTTTAAGAGAGCAGCTCAAAGCGATTCAAGATCAGTTGGGCGAGGGCGAAGAAGCAAACAAAAACGAAGAGCTCAAAGATAAAATTGAAAAAGCTGGCATGCCCGCAGACGTGAAAGCGGTAGCAAAAGAGCAGCTTAAACGTCTTCAAAATCTCGGCACGATGAGTCCCGAATCTCATGTCGTACGAAATTATCTCGAGCTGATGGTCTCTTTGCCTTGGAAGGATCCTGAGCCTCAAGAGATATCGATTGAAAAGTCCAAAAGAGTTCTCGACGAGGATCATTTTGGTCTTGAGAAAGTGAAAGAGCGTATTCTTGAACATCTTGCAGTAATGAAGCTTAAGAAAGACGCGCGCGGCACGATCTTGCTGATGGTGGGACCTCCCGGGGTAGGAAAAACCTCCTTGGCAAAAAGTATTGCCAAGAGTTTGGATCGAGAGTTTGTGCGTGTGAGTTTGGGGGGGGTGCGAGACGATGCAGAAATCCGGGGCCATCGCCGCACATATGTCGGTGCGATGCCGGGCCGTATGATTGAAGGCATTAAGCGAGCGAAAACGAAGAACCCTGTTTTTCTTTTGGATGAAGTCGATAAACTGGCGCGATCTTTTGCGGGGGATCCCGCGGGAGCACTGCTCGAAGTCTTAGATCCCGAGCAAAACGATAAGTTTTTTGATCACTACCTCGATGTTCCTTTTGATCTTTCGAAAGTAGTCTTTATCGCCACAGCGAATCAGCTCGATAGTATTCCGGGTCCTCTTTTGGATCGCATGGAGGTGATTGAGCTGACCGGATACACTCGTGAAGAAAAGTTTCATATTGCGCAAAATCACTTGCTTCGACGAGCAGCCGAAGAAGTAGGGCTTAAAAAAGAGCAGTTTCAGATCTCAGAGGCTTGGCTAAAAAAAGTGATTAATCATTATACACGCGAGGCAGGCGTTCGAGAGCTTCAGCGAAAAATCTCTGCTTTGGCCCGAGCGGCAGCCCGAGAGTGGGCTGAGAACTCAGCCCACACCGAAAGCTTTGAGCTCACTGAGGCGAAGCTTGAGAAGATTTTAGGCCCCGAGATTTTTAGGAGCGATGAGCTTGAGAAAACGGCTGAGGTCGGAGTGGTGACAGGTCTGGCTTGGACACCGGTGGGTGGAGGCATTTTGTTTATTGAAGCGAGTAGTATGCCGGGCAAGGGAAATCTACAGCTCACGGGTCAGTTGGGGGATGTGATGAAAGAGAGTTCTCAGATTGCCCTCAGCTTGGCCCGAGGAAGATTTAGAGATTTGTTTCCAAACTTTAAATTCGCTGAGAACGATATTCATATTCATGTGCCTGCAGGCGCGATTCCGAAAGATGGCCCCTCGGCTGGAGTGACTATGCTGACGGCCTTAGTGTCTTTGTTAGCGGATGTACCTGTAGACCCGCACTTGGCCATGACCGGCGAGATCACCTTGCGTGGCGCCATTCTACCTGTGGGCGGAATAAAAGAAAAAATCCTGGCAGCGCATCGCGCTGGCGTGAAGAGAGTTATACTCTCTCAAAAAAATGAAAAGGATTTGTATGAGGTGCCCGAGGATGTGAAGAGAGATCTCGAGTTTATTTTTGTGGATCACGTGCTCGATTTGCTTCGCATCATTTTGCCTAGTGAAAAAGCTCTGGAAAGTTTGTCACAGGCAATGTGAGACGATAGCATTGAAGGAATGAAGATCTTAAGTCTCTGGAATCGACTTGCTCGGTGGCCGGGCGGGAAGTGCCTGTTTAGTGGCTTGCTCGCTTTGAAAGTTCCTTATTCGGGGACTCTTTGCGCTCGAGTGCTCGAGTTATCTGCTGGCCATGCTCGCGTGAAGTTAAAAGAGCGATGGAGACTAAGAAATCATCTGCAGTCTATTCATGCGATTGCTTTGATTAATCTAGGAGAAATGGCTTCTGGCTTGGCTTTGATTGCGGCGCTACCGTCTTCAAAAAGAGGAATCGTGACTCGATTAGAGATTGACTACCTAAAGAAGGCGCGAGGTATTTTGATTGCCGAAGCGGATCTTGACCCGTCGCTGTTCAGCTCTGCCGACTCTCAAGAGCTGCGGGTGGAGTCACTCATCAGAGATGCCCAGGGGGATTTAGTAGCGCGAGTAGTAGCCTGCTGGAAGATATCCGATCAGAAAGTGAGGGCCAGATGAGCCCGAGATCCCAGCATTTGTGTCATCAGCTTCAAATCGAACTGCCCTTGCTTTGCGGTGCTATGTACCCGTGCAGCAATCCAGAATTGGTCGCTGCAGTGAGCGAGGCGGGGGGAATGGGTATCGTTCAACCACTCTCTCTGACTTATGTTTGGGGTCATGATTTTCGATCTGGTCTTCAAAAGATTAAGTCTCTTACCAAGAAGCCCTTTGGGATGAATGTTTTACTCGAAAAAACATCGCGCACTTACGAGCGACGGATGCAAGCCTGGGTAGATATTGCTCTTGAGGAGGGTTGTCGATTTTTTGTGACAGCCCTAGGGAATCCCAAGGGCTTGGTTCAGCAAGTGCATCCGCTGGGCGGACTTGTTTTTCATGATGTGACTGAAAAAAAGTGGGCGGCGAAGGCTGTGGATCATGGCGTCGATGGCTTGATTGCGGTTAATCATCGTGCCGGTGGACATGCCGGAAGACTTTCTGCCGAGCAACTCTTCTCGGAGCTGGAGAGTTTTGGCCTGCCCTTGATTTGCGCAGGAGGCGTGGGCGATGAGCATGAGTTTAGACGAGTGCTCGATTTGGGCTACTCGGGAGTTCAAATGGGGACGAGGTTCATCGCCACTCAAGAGTGCAATTCGCACGACGACTATAAACAAGCTATTTTGAAGGCGCAGGAAGACGACATTGTACACACGGAGCGGGTGACAGGTATCCCGCTGGCGGTGATTCGCACGCCCTATGTCGATCAGGTCGGTACCAAGGCCGGAGCTCTAGCGCGCTTTCTGTTGAAGCATCGTCAGACGAAAGAGTGGGTCCGACTCTGGTATAATTTACGTGCACTCATCAATATGAAGCGAAGTGTGCGCCGAGGTTTCTCGACAAAAGATTACTGGCAGGCGGGAAAGTCGGTGGGTTCGATTGAGGCGGTGGAGCCTGTTCATCAAGTGCTTGAGCGATTCAGGCAAGCCCTTTTAAAAAGCTAATTCACTGGCTCTGTTGAAGCTTAGACAAAGCTGTATCATTGGCGCTCACCATCAATCTCTCGAGCGGTGCCTGAGCAGCCTGCTGATTCAGCTTTTGGTCGGATGCGTCGACTTTCAAGGTTCCAAGAAGCTTTTGAAGATTAATAAAATCACGGATCTCATAGGTTCCTGCTGAGAGCACTCCCAGATCAACGGTTCTGGTTAGATTTTGAGTCGTCGGTAGGCAGTCGCCCTCTTTACGAAAGGCCTCAGCATAAACCTGCAAAACACGGGGATAGTCCTCATGGGCAAAAACTTGAAGCTGAGCAAGCTCATCACAGCTGTTGCGCATCTCGAGTTCCACGAGGATTTGAGTAGCCTCCCCGGTATCTGAGCGCTCCGGAATCGAGATATGTTCGATAGAAACGTGAATGCGGTGAGAAAGATTCCATCGAGCAGGCGGATTAAAAAATTGACCGGTGAGCCAGGTGCTTGAAGCAAGAATAAACGCAATCATTTTACCCCCTCTTATCAGCCGCCCTTAAAGCGATTCCCCTTCTCAAAGAATAAGTGCTCCAATTTAAAGAGGCGATGGCTTTTTGATGCCTAGCGATAATTAAAGGCCTGCTCTTGACATCTTGCGTCTTGGATAGGCTATGAAGGAGGCGATTATGTCGGCAAATAACCCCAATTCAGAAGTTCCATCCAAAGAATCGCCCACGCAGATTTCCGAAACCATTAGCCCCGAGCTGGCGGCAAGATGGCCCAAGGATGCTGAAGCGCTTCTTCGATCTCGTTATGAGGCTTTCGTAAAAGGAGATGTCGATTACATTCTTAGCACGCATCATCCTGAGACGCGCACTCAAGTGGAGCGAGCAGCGGTGGAGGCTTGGTCGCGGGGATCTCAGTGGAAGGGTCTTAGGGGAGATCAGGTCGAACTCAAAGGGGATAAAGCTTTCATTCGGTTTACGGTGCGATATCAACGCGAGGACCAAACGACCAACCACACCGAAGACGCCGAGTTTCGTAAGTTCGAGGATCGTTGGTATTTCTTTGATTCAAGCTTTCCTAAGCCGGAGACCATTCGACGAGAGGGCGAGAAGCTCGGACGTAATGATCCTTGCTCCTGTGGCTCCGGTAAAAAATTCAAAAAGTGTCACGGCGTAGCAGCATAAGTTTTGAGCGTCATAATCACTGAG
Organism: Bdellovibrionota bacterium; assembly: GCA_044351695.1. GTDB lineage: Bacteria > Bdellovibrionota > UBA2394 > UBA2394 > UBA2394 > JBILFF01. Next base: position 17,603 of record JBILFF010000014.1, on the reverse strand, counting down.
TAGCCACTTTGGTACTGTGCGGCTTTTTAAGTTGAGCCGATGAATAAACAAGATGTTTATTCCGGTCGGCTTTAATTTGCCTTTCTTCAAGATTCCTCAAGTCACTTTAGGCTTAGTGGTGATGACGGGCTTTCTGTTTTTTTTTGTGACGCTTCCTGAGTTCACAGCCGCGGACGAAATCAAGAATACTTGGACTTATCGAGCTGGACTCATCCCCAGCGAATCTAATCCTTGGTGGGCTTTTATTTCTTACTCTCTACTTCATGCATCGGCCTTTCATTGGCTTTTTAATATTTGGTATCTGGCTATTTTTGGTTGGGTTTTAGAATCTGCCTGGGGTGTAAGTCGATTTTTGGGATTCTACGTCGTGATGACGATTGTCTCGGTAATTCCAGAGCTGTTTTTGCGATCCAATGAATCCTTTCCAATCATCGGTGCTTCGGGAGCTGTAGCAGCCTGTATGGGCGGAGTTTTTTTTCTTTATCCCGATGCCAAGGTTCGACTTTGGTTTGGCATGATTCCGATGCAAAATTTTCCTGCTACTTTTTACGTCTCGTTTCGATTGCTGGGAGGGATTTGGCTTGCGATGCAGCTGTCTGGATACTTGGGGCATCTTTTCTTAGAGTCTACCAAAGTAGCTTATGCCACCCATTTGACGGGTTTCGCTCTGGGAGCTCTTGTGGGGTTGATGGTGCGACGGCATCGAAAACCCTTTCTCGATATCGAACTCTCTGGTCGAGATCTCGAAGCCGTTTATCAATCGATGGAAGCTTTTGCGCAGCAAGAAGTGTCCAAGGCGAATGATCTGATTCAGGAGGTAGCACGATCCAACCGGGTGTTTCCAAACGCTCAGGAGCGTCTTTTTGAAATCAGTTTGAGAATGCGTCAGCAAGAGCTTTCGAAGCAGATTCTACGCGAAAATCAATCCCTCGTTCGCGCCACAGTGCTTCAAAGATGGCAAGATCGTTACCATGCGGTTTACGGAGAAGTTTATACACTCGAATCGAATCGCTTAGACGATCGTCAAGACCCCTCTTCTGGGCTAAAATAAAAAGGTCTTGTCGCAACACCTGAGGTCATTTCTTCAACGACAGAAGCATCGTCTTCTATTCTTTAAAAGCTTTGAGAGCTTGTTGTGGGCTATTGGTCTCTTTCTTGTTTCATCTACATTTGGAATTTTTTTGAGCTGGATGGCTTTTGGACTTCGATTTGTAGGAGTCTATGCAGAGTTTTTTAAGACGGCCTTCCTTTGGGTAGGAATTGTTTTAGGCGGCGTCCTTTTTGTGATTGCATGGCGACGCCATCGAAAGTGTATCGATCTTCGGGCTTCAGCTAGGCGCGTCGAAGAGGTGAGTCCGTACTTCACTCAAGTGCGCGAACGAAGATCTGAGTTGGTATCGGCGGCTGCATTTCTTCAGGATGACGCCGCCCCCGATTTTGAGCGCGCACATATTGAGCGAGTGAATCAAGAGCTTCCACGCTTTCAACACGAGTTACCGCCCTCGATTCAAACAGCGGGCCCGCTTCTTTTCGTCATTTTCTCTTTATTTTGTTATTTAGAAAGTCAGCATTGGGTGCGTCCGTTGCTGCCACATCGAATTCATGACGAGGGCCCAAGAGCCTTTGAAGAGAAGCTGCCCGTCGAGGGATCAACTTGGACAAAAAAAGAGGGTTCGTGGACGAGCACGACAGGGGCTCATATTCGTTTTGAAAATACAGGGTCCGGACTTTGGCAGAGTTTTTTATACGTTCAAGAGGAAGGTAGGCCTTGGGTAGCCATTCGATGCGACCAATACTGTGAGTGGAGACTTCGAGAGCGTATACAAGTTTCGTTTGGGAGTGTTTTTTCAAGGGGTCCTGCATTTCCGATTCAAGCGAATGTCGATGAGGCGCCGAAGGCTGTGATTCTTGTGAAAAAGGGATCAGAGTTGATTCCTAACGCCACGATTCAGGTCCGAAATCAGAATTTTTTGGATCTCCAAATTCTTGCTACAGACGACTTAGAACTTAAAAATGTCGACTTGATTCATCGCTTTGAGGATCAAGATCAATTGATCAGTCGGTTTCAAATAAAGGGCGCCCGACTGAGTAGAGATTTTCGTTTGGATCTATCTCAGTGGAAGGGCGGGACCCATCAGGTTGTTCTGAGAGCGAGCGACTATATGCAAAGTAAGGACTCCTATCCTTTGACGTTGATTTATATGGATGAAGACTTTTTAAGGTCCGAGCGTGTTCGGTCGATTCAAGATTTGATCACAGAGTGGGTCCACGTGCTTGCCGATCTTTTAGAGACTCAAGCCGATTCCGTGCTGGCTGCAACGCTCTCTTCGCGTTTCAAGGAGATGGTTTATCCTGATCGGCTCGAAGAAAATTCCTTAAGAGTTTTTGTAGAGGGTCTTCAGCGACTTCAGAAAAGAATTCAAAGCAATCTGCTGGAAGAAAAGAGGTTCCGATTGCTGCCCGAGCTTATTGAGAGCACAGAAAAACAGATTCTTTATGGGATGTCTCTCATTTTTAGAGAGCGAACAGGTGACGTTCAGTCTCAAGTCGGGGCGATGAAGGATACCCAAAAAAGTCTTCAGCAAATGCTCGAAGAGATGAAGAAAACGGGGAAGCTCAATAGCGACCAATTGCAGTCGATGTTTGAGCAGTTGCAAGATCAACTTAAGCAGATTCAGGACAAGCTCAATCAGTTGCCGAGTGGTCCTCAGGACGATCTTATCAATCGCCAAGCGCTCGAGGAGCAAGTGGATGAGAGTAAGGAACTTTCTGATAAAATCGAGGAAATTCAGAAGCAGCTTGCCGAGGGCAAGAGTGAAGAGGCTCTGCGGGAGTTGCAATCTTTACTGAACCAACTCTCTATTCTTAACAAAGAAATCGAACGCTCTTTTAATCAAATGCAAGAGAATCTAGATCAGGGTGCATTGGAGGCTGCACAAAAATATCAACAAAGCTTAGAAAGCCTCAAGCAGCGACAAGAAGAGCTTTCTCAAGAAGCGGGCAACCTTAAAAAGCAGCAAGAAAACGCAGAGGAACAATCTTTTGATCCGAAGCGCAAAGCCAAGCAAGAGGAGCTATCAAAGAAGGCTGATGAGCTTAAGCTTAAGCAAGATCAAATCGAGGCTGCCTTGAACGAGGCTGCTCAACAGTTTGAGAAGGCCTTAGAATCCTCGGAATTCGAAGCTGTATTGAATTCTGGGTCACTGCAGGAGCTTCAGGATCAAGCTGGAGAGAAAATGTCTTTGGCCTCCGAGAGTTTTCAGAAAAGATTGCTACCCGATGCTGAGCAATCCTCTCAAGAAGCTACCGAATTGCTCAAGCAAATGAGTCAGCAGATGCAGCAGAACCAAAAGAATTTGCAGCAAATGTTGCAGTCATCCCCTCAGAAAGAGCAGAGAGGGGGGGAGGGTTTTATGTCCAAAGATTACGATCCCACGGAGGTGATCGAGTCGGGTGGAAAAGGGCAAAAAGAGAAGCGTCGAAAAATTATGGACGCGCTCAAACAACAAGTAGAAGAGAAATATCAAAAGAGTCATGAAAGATACTTTGAGGATTTGCTTCAGCGCTAGCGCTGGGCGCCGTCGATTGTTTTTGTTTTTGATCACAGGTGCAATCAGCCTGTTTAGAGAGGCTGGTGCTCAGTCTTTGCCACGATTTGAGGCGCATTTTGCGAAGTCAAAGATTGGAAAAGTAGAGAGTCAAGAGAGTGCACACTTCAAGGTGAGTTGGGTGCATCCACAAGATAGTATTTTAGCGGGGCCTCTACTCACCTATCTTGAATCGGCCTTTGAGCCTCTGAAGAGTATTTTCGCCTCGGCACAATTGAATGGATTAAAGGCTCCGGTAGAGATTTTTCCGGACCTGAAGAGTTTCTCCGAAGTCTCTGGTTTAAGTTTGGCGAGATTTCGTGCCACCGGCACCATTGCCCTCACTTTAGATCAGCGGTTGATGATTCTATCTCCGCGAACTCTAGTGAAGGGCTATCCCTGGGCAGAGACGGCGGTTCATGAGTTGATCCATTTTCTGATACGTCGAATTAGCCCGGAGAATGTACCGATTTGGTTGCATGAGGGAACTGCGCAAATCTATCAGGGCTTTCCTGCGGTGCGAGGATTTCAAATGGATCCTGCGCAGTGGGGCTTGTTCAAGCGACGACGGGATCAAAAAAAGTTGCTCGACCTCAAGACACTTCGAGAGCCCTTTCCTTACCGTGAAACGCCAGAGGAGACAGAGCTTGCCTATATTCAGGCGCTTCTCTTTACCAATTATTTAGATAAGAAGTGTGGCGTTGTGCGCTTGATTGAGTGGACGGCTCAAAAGCAAGCCTTGGACCCTGCGCTACAGCGCTGCACAAAAATGAGTCTTCCACAGCTTGAAGCGAGGTTTATTTCTGAAGTGATGGCGCGCATAGAGGTCCCTAAAAATTCGGATGTACAATTTTTTGCGAGAGACTTTAGTAGCACAGATCCATTAGAGGCAGAGGGTAAAGCGGCCAATCAAAGATCTCGAAACTTAGCACAACTTTCCAGTGAGATGTTTAAGCAGGGTCGCTATCGAGCAGCATCGATAGAGATGGAAAAAGCACTAGTGAAATCTGGAGTGGCTCCACCCAGCTGGCGTCATCAGCTCGCCAAGAGTTTATTGAAGATCGGAAAGATCAATGACGCAAAGATCGTTTTGAATCGAGTCATCGATGACTATCCGCGTGATGGTTCTGCTTACTTTATTTTAGGCAATCTGGCGTATGAGAAGAGCGAGTTTGAGCGGGCCTGGAGATTTTTTGTGCGGGCCTACTTTTTAAATCCCTTTTTGGATGGCCTGTTTGAGAAGATGCTTGTGATTCAGCAGCGGAAGCCAGAGTTGGCCAAGGATTATGTCATTTTGGATACCGAGCTTTAGGGTGGATTTTTAAAGGGCTTTTCCTGAAAATGAATCATGGGATCCAAATCAGATTTAGAACTTCAAAAAGCCTGCGTTGATCATTTTGAACTGATTCGAAAGAACCTCCATCGAAATATCGTAGGGATGGAGACAGTCATTGATGCTCTCTTTTGGACGATTTTGTGTCGGGGGCATGCGCTTTTTGTCGGTGTTCCGGGTCTTGCCAAAACATTGCTGATCTCGAGCACCTCGGATTTGGTAGGACTAGAGTTTAATCGTATTCAATTTACTCCCGATATGATGCCTTCGGATTTGATTGGTTCCGAAATTCTAGAAGAAGAAAAAAATTCAGGAAAAAGATTTTTCGATTTCCGAAAGGGTCCGCTTTTTTGTCAGATGCTTTTGGCCGATGAGATCAATCGAACTCCACCGAAAACGCAGAGCGCTCTGCTTCAGGCGATGCAAGAAGCTAAAGTTTCTTTTGCAGGAAAGACGCATGAGCTTCGAGCTCCATTTGTTGTGTTTGCGACGCAGAATCCTATTGAGTCCGAGGGAACTTACCCTTTACCTGAGGCGCAGCTCGATCGATTTATGTTCTCGATTCCGGTGCATTATCCGGGTGTCGAAGAGGAGATGGAGATTGTCCAGCGTACCACTTCAGAGTCGCGGGCAAGTTTAAGCCCCGTGATCGGAGAGAAGGAGATCTTGGAGTATCAGGAGTTGGTTCGAAGACTACCTATTGAAGAGTCTTTAGTGAGAAAAATTGTTGAGTTGGTTCATCGCACTCGACCGGGAGATTCGATGAGATCCGAGTTGAAGGACATTATCCGTTTTGGGGCGGGTCCCAGAGCTTCACAAGCGATTGCTCTTGGGGCTAAGGCAAGAGCATTGCTGGCGGGGCGTTTCGCGGTGACTGAAGAGGATGTTTTTAGCGTCGCACCCTATGTCCTAGAGCATCGACTCGTTCTGAGAAAGTTAAGGGATTCATCACCTCAGAAAGTCGTGAGTCAAATTATTCAGGCGAGTGCTTGATGGCTTTACCCATTTCTGAAGCGCAACTGATTGAGTTTGCAAAGACCGTGGAGTTGACAGCTTCTCGGTTTTTAGAGGGAGCCCATCGCTCTGCTCGACGGGGAGAGGGTTTAGAGTTTCATTCTCATGCGGCTTATGGGGAGGGTGAAGATGCGCGGCGTATCGATTGGAGACGCTGGGCTGCCAGTGAGCGCTTGTATGTGCGCAAGTTTGAGAAAGAAGAAAAGCTAGGATGGGCTCTTTGGCTCGACCAGTCCTTGAGTATGAACTTCGGAGAAAAGCGATTAGCTTCTTACCAGTGGACCGCGACTTTACTTTACTTGGCGCAGCTCTGGGCCGATTCGTGGATGCTTTATCCCGAAAGCCCTCGTCAGTTCACTGACTTGTATCATGATCTGCTTCAGGGTCGGCTTGGATCTGAACCAAAAGACCTGCCTGAGTTAGAGCCTCAGCCCCGCTCTCAACTTATTCTCATTTCAGATTTTTTCTTTGATCTAGAAATTCTCGAAAAGTTTCGTGATCGAAGCTGGTCTGATTTTTCTTCGGTCCATTTGATTCAGCTTCTGGATCCTTTAGAGTCGAAGTTTAGATTTAAGGATGTGATTGAGTTTGAAGATTTTGAGTCGAATGAGAAGATGCTTTTAGATGCCGGGGCGGTTCGTTCTGATTATTTACGAGCCTTGAGCGAGCATCAGGCGGCTCTTAAAAAGTTGGTAGAGAACTATGGGGATTTTCACAGCTTTGAGATTGACTCGACAAAGATGACCGAGCAGCTGAGCGACTTTTTTGAGGTGATGTGAGTTTTTTTGCAGGCATATTTCTGTGGAGTCTGAGTCTGCTCTCGATTCCTATTTTGATTGCGCTTTGGAATCGACGAAGGCGACAGCGCTTGGCCTTTGGGGCTTACTATCTATTGCGTAAAGTGGCAGAAACGACTCGCCGGCGAATTCAGGTTCTTCAAATTCTTAAACTCATCAATCGAATAGCTCTCGTTTCTTTTTTGATTCTCTTTTTTGCTGAACCACAGACTCAAAAAGATATTCTTGAAGAAGCGGGCTCAGGCTTTGTGTTTTTGTTAGATGGTGGTCGAGTCATGCAAGCGCAAGTGGACGGGTCAAGCTTGATTGATCTTCAAAAAGAAAAAGCTAAAGACTTGCTTGAAAAAATGCCTAGTTCATCCAAGGGGGGAGTGTTTTTTGTGGGGGCTCGATGCCGAGCTCTCAAGCTGAAAGATGGTCGAACAGTGGCTTCGGCACAGGAGTGGGTCGAGGCCCTGGCGGAGTTATCGCTTCCTCATTCAAATGAGCCTACGAGTTCATCGGGATTTCAGGATTGTTTGGGTCGCGGCGAGGCTTTGTTTGCTGGCAAGTCGTACTACAAAGTTTTCATTTCTCCACTGCCAGCGAGTTTAGACTTGGCCACTGTGGTGAGCTCCGCAGTGCGAATAGAGAAGCTACCTTCTCCACAGGTTCGTCTAGCGATTCCGATGGAAGTTCGACAAGAGCGTGAAGCGGAGCAGGCCAGAGTACGCGGCTTGGAGGGGCGACAACTCACCCTTATTCGACCACCTGAAAAGTCCGTGAAGCTCGGATTAGCGGGTGCCGAACTAGAGATTCCGCTGACGCAGAGTGCGTGGATTTTGGCAGAGCAGACTCAGGAAAGTGATCCTTGGGAGGGGGCTGCCATTATCTCTTTAGATTATGAAGCTCCACGAGAGTTGAGTGTTTGGGCTTCCAAAGAATCGGATGGTTTTTCAAGTCTGGTGACGGCTCTTCGAGCGAATCCGCGATTGCGAGTGCTTCGTCAACTCGGCTCTACTCCGAGCGGAGAGTTCGTCATTATTTATGGCCCTTATTCTGGATCTCTCGAGTCTTTTAAAAAAGTTTGGATCTTTCAAAGTCCAGAGGCGGCGGCTGTTTTTGCGGTTCGAGACCAGAAGCAATGGTCATCAACGGAGGCCTTTGCCGATCTCAAGAGGAGCTTTATCATTCAGAGTCCCGGCGGGGAGATCTTTGTTCGTCGATACTCTTTGCTTGAAGGTGATTCTTTCGAGACCTTAGAAAGTTTTCAGGATGGTGCTCCTTCACTCTTGCAAGCCAGGCTGCAAGATACTTTGGTTTGGCTGACGCCATTTGACCTTGAGGACTTAACGACGGACCTTGCTCTTCAACCGGTTTTTATTCCCTATCTTTACCGGAAACTAGATCAATGGCTTGGATCCGCAGAAGCTTCAGCCGAAGGCACGGAGGCAAAAGCTCTGTGGTTGATGCGCGGCAGCTCAAAGCCTTCGCCCGAAGTCATTCGAGATCTCGCTTGGCCTGGGATTTATCAGATTGGATCTCAAATACAGGTCGTAGAGCCCTTGAGTATTCCCATTCAATTTTTAACCATTGAAAATCGTGAGACGACATCGAGCTTAAAAAAGGAACTCGTTTCTTTACGAGCCTATTTTCTGTGGGCTCTACTCATCACTATTTTTGTGGAGCTTCTTCTCTGTTTTGCCGCAGCTCGATGGGGTTGGCTTCTGGCATTTGTGTTGTGTCTCGGATCTTTGCAAGCCACACCTCTGCTTGAGAGGACCCCGGTAGGCTTTGTCTCAGGGATGCAGCCCGATCGTTTACGCTCCTTATCGCAGCTGCTCCGAGAGAGTGCATTCATGGCGAATCTCGAGTTTTCGGCGCCACGCGAGACGATGCCCCAGGACTTTTGGAAGTACTCGATGATTTTTGCTTCGGGTTCAAGACTGCCGAACTGGGGTGACGCTGATCGAGTAAAAATCCGAGAGTATCTAGAAAAAGGTGGGTTGATGGTTTTTGACGAGCCACTGGCCACTTTACAAACAAGCTTCCGAGCTGACGTCGAGGAGCTCATCGCAAAAACATTTCCCGGAAGGCAGTTGGAGCCGATTCCCTCCGAAGATGTTTTGTTTCGGACCTTCTATTTATTGAGTGAGGTGTCGGGCCGTCGTCTCTCTTCACCTGAGCTTTCAGGACTGAAGCTCGACTCTCGATGGGTAGTGGTCTTTAGCTCAAATGATCTTTTGGGCGCTATTCAAAGGGGGCCCTCTGGCGACTATCAACTCTCGGTTACCCCTTACGGTGTCATGCAGCGCACGCTTTCTCAGCGCCTACTCATGAATCTTTTCTTTTACAGCCTGACTGTTGACTATAAAGATGATGCGATTCATTTGCCTCATATTTTAAAGCGGAGGAGTCGATAATGCTTGAGGGCAATCGTTGGCTTTTTGAAGGCGTTTCTCTGCTTTGGCTGATCGTCCCTTTTGCTCTGCTCGTCTTTGCAGAGTGTTTCTTGAGGCGCAGAAATCTTCGATGGTTTTTGGTACTGCCTCGCATGATTTGGATGGTGGCCTTGATTTTTCTTCTGATGGACTTAAACCTGATGCAGTCCACCGAATATCGGCAGCAAGGTCGACTTTACTTAGTGCTGGATGAGTCTGATTCGATTACTCGAATCCCAGAGCGCGTGGATCGACTCAATCAGTTTCAATTAGAGATTCAAAAATGGGCCGAAGAAAATTTTCAGACCATTGAAGTTTTTGCGTTTAGTGAGAACTTGAGAGCCTCAAAGTTTGGAGATCAGTTTCGTGGAGGAAATCGCACCCTTATTCAATCACTCGATCAGCTTCCTCCGGTGGATGAGGGGGCTGTTCTCTTAGTCTCCGATGGAAACTTTAGCGGAGCTATCCAGTATCGAGGAAAAGTTTTCAGCGTACAGATTGGATCTCCCGATGAAAGAGATCTGTGGTTTGAAAAGACAAAACCAATTTTTACAGCGTTTTTGAAAAATCGAATCATGATCCCCGTTTCGATTGGTCAACAAGGTTATGCAGGAAAGACCGTCAAAGTCCTTTTGACTCGTCTTGGAGAGAAGATTTTTGAGCAGCAAATTAAATTGCAACCAGGTGGGGCACAGCTTGAGATTCCCTATTTTCCAGAGAAAATGGGCGAGGATCTTTTGCAGCTTGAGATTGAACCATTTGAGGACGAGTTGAGTGATTTGAATAATAAAGTGAGCTTTCGGGTTCGTACCGTTCGCGACAAAATTCGAGTGCTTCATATTTCGGGGCGACCCGATGTTGACCTGAAAGCGTGGAGAATATTTTTGACCCGCCAGCCCGATGTTGATCTTGTTAGCTTTTACATTTTGAGAAGTTTGCAAGACGAGCCCGGCGCTCGAAACTCCGAGCTGAGTTTGATTCCTTTTCCTTATGAAGAGCTATTCTCCACTGAGCTTGAAAAGTTTGATATCGTGCTTTTGCAGAATTTTAATTTTAATCTTTATTTTCAATCCTTCTATTTGCGTAACCTTGCGAGTTTTATTACGGAAGGCGGTTCGCTTCTTGTTTTTGGTGGCGATCAGTCTCTGCAGAATTACAAAGACTCCCCCTTGGATCCCCTATTTCCTTTTAAGTATGTGGGGGAGGGTGATTTTGTCGAATCTAGCCTCCGTGCTCGAGTGCTTAGTCGCCATCCTTTGGTTCGAGGTATTGAGGGGTCATTTGAAACAAGGACATGGAGCCGAAGGCATCGTCTTGCTTCAGAGCCTGGGGCTTCAGATTTGGTTCGATTTGCAGATGGCACGCCTTTCTTATCAGTGAGAGAGGTGGGAAAAGGCAGAGTCGCTGTTTTGAATACCGATGAGTCTTGGCGACTTCATTTTGAACCCTCGATGGACTCAGCGGCCTTTGGAAAGATGGCGCGTCGTCTGTTGCAATACCTCACTTTTGACCCCGAAATGGAGGCTCGAAAGATTCAGAGTGGTCCCTGGAGGATTGGGAAAAAAGTAGATTTGAGTTTAAGTGATAAGGATATGGGAATCTGGAAAATTCGAGACTGGAGTTCTCAGAAAAATTTGTATCAGAGCAAAGTCGCTGAGGCGAATGTGAGTTTCGAAGTGCCACGGGCGGGTGTTTATCTAGTGGAGACTAGCTCCTTGAATGAGATTCACTCTTTTGAAACTGAAGAAAAACCTTGGTTAGTAGAGTGGAAGAATTTAGTTTCTCAAGACGAGCCCCTTCAAAAACTATCTGAGAAGACTCAGGGTGCTTTTTTTAGTTTTGATGAAAGGCAGAAGATTTTTGATCAAAACATTTCGAGCCGACAGCTCGTATCAGCCAAAATGACGCCCTGGTCTCGTGAGAATATAGCTTTGAGTTGGATATTTTTATTAACCACTCTTTTATTCTTGTTTGTCGATTTTTACCTACGCAAGAAAACCCAATGGGACGCTTGAGAGGTTGACCGAGCATGACTTCTTTGTTACTTCGTTTCTAAGTTTATCTGACGAAGGGTGGGTTTAAGAATGAGCGAGATCCGTGGGGACGGCGCAAGATCAGGTGATTTCAGATCCGAATCTAATGAAGCCTTAGGGCCCTGGAAGAGGCGCTTTCAGAGGCGAAAAGTGGATGCTCTCGTAAAAATTAAAAGCATCGACGGCAAAACCTACGGGTGTCGAAATCGAGACATCTCCACGGGCGGTATTTTTGTGGTGGCGAACACAAAGACCATGCCTTTAACAGTGGGGTCGACGATTCAAATGAATATTAAGTTTTCATCTTCCCCATCGGTTTTCAGGGCCGAAGGGCGAGTGGCTCGCATGACGCGAGAGACTTCGGTTGAAGCCAAGATGTTTAAACCAGGCTACGGCATAGAATTCACTCGTGTCGACTCGACCGGCAAGAAGATGTTTTCTATGCTTCTCAAGTAGTGACTCAAGAATTTTTTGCTGACGAAATTGTATCCCCAGAGCCGAAGGGCCTCCGCCGCGTTCAGGGTGCTTGCATTGTTTTTGATGAGAAGATTCTGCGGATCGAAAAAGTATCTCTTCAGAAATTGAAGCTGCAGCCTCGATCTAAAAGAGTGGCTGCAATTATTCCGGGACTCGTAGATCCTCATACGCATCTCGTTTTTGCAGGAAATCGATCAGGTGAGTGGGAGTCGAGACTTCGAGGGGCGAGCTATCAAGAGATTGCAAAGAAGGGTGGGGGAATCGCTCTCACCGTGAAAAAGACTCAGGGTCTTTCTTTTGAGTCTTTGTTGCAGAGATCAAAGTTTTTTTTACAACACTGGATCAATCAAGGCTGTACCACTCTCGAAATCAAATCAGGCTATGGCTTAGAGCTCGAGACCGAATTGAAAATCTTGAGAGTCATTGCGACTCTCAAAAAAAGCTCCCGGCAATGTATCTTTGCAAGCTTTATGGGTGCGCACAAAATTCCCAATCACCACTCTGAGGCCTCCTATGTGGATGAGTTGATTGAAACACATCTACCGGCTGTTCGAGGCTTGGCCGATTTTCAGGATGTTTTTGTTGAGAAAAACTACTTTGGCCCTCAGCAGTCGATTCGACTCTTGCGGGCTGGTCAGAAGCTCGGTCTAAAGGCTCGGGTTCATGCGCATGAGTTTGGTAGAACCGGGGGCGTGCGCGCGGCTTGTGCTGTGAATGCACTCTCTGCAGATCACCTGCAGCATGTCTCGGAGGCTGATTTGAGGGCTCTTAAAAAAGCAGGTGTTGTTCCTGTAGTTTTAACGGGTACGAGCTTCTTTTTAGGCGCTAAAAAATTTGCACCCGCTCGAAAGATGCTGGATGCGGGTTTGCCGGTGGCTTTAGCGAGTGACTTCAATCCAGGTACGAATCCAGGCCTCAATTTGAGTTTGGTAGGAACGATGGCCGCCATCCATCAGGGGCTTCATCTGGATGAGGTCTTGCGTGCTCAAACATGGAATGCGGCGCTATCGCTTGGCTTAAGAGATCGGGGTCTCTTACGTCCTGGATTTAGAGCGGATCTCGCGGTTCTGGGGTGTAGCCGTTTTGAGGATCTTTACTATCATTATGGATCCAGTTGGGTGGAGAAAGTGTTTGCGAGTGGAAAAGAAATCAAAACATCTGTTCGCCTTTGATCTCGACGGAACTTTAGTCCACGACTTGGGCTCCGAGAGAAGAGGCATACCTGAAGATCTTTTGGAGACGCTCTACGACTTGAGCGAGCGCCATCATCTCATTATCGCTACCGGGCGACGGTATCGAAGTGCGCTGCCCGTTATCGAGGTGCTCCCGTCGATGGCCTACGCAGTCTGTCATCATGGTTTAGTCATTTTAGATTCGCGGGGGCAAATATGCCATCGTCGTGGATTAGATTGGCGCCAAGCTTTAGAGGTGAGCCTTAAAATTCAAGAGAATGGGCAGCATCCCGTTTTTGTTTTTGATGGAGAAGGAGAGTGTCCGGATTTTGCGTTCTCTGAAAACTCGCTCAGAGTTTCGACGGGCGTGCAATCGATTCGACGTTTTAGCGGCCAGCGTAGTTTGGTGATTGATCGTGAGGATGGGCTTCCCACAAATCTCCATCAGAATTTGGTAGAGGTCTGCGCCATTGGTGAGTTTTCGGCGATGTTGAAACTCCAGAGTGCAATTCAAGAGTCTCTGCCGTTAGATTTGAAAGCTGTTTTAGTGCGCAATGTAGGGATTCAAAAGATGAGCGTACTTGAGGTTTTTGAAAATGAATGTTCCAAGCTTTCAGGCGTCCATTGGGTCCGCGACCAATTGGGCCTTCACACGGTCATAGCAGCGGGCGATGATGAAAACGATATTGAGCTATTAGGGGGAGCAGACGTGAGTTTGGTGATGGATCATGCCGCTGAGCATGTTCTCAAGGCTGGGAAGATTAAAATATCCGGCCCCTCAGGATTAAGGCATTATCTTCAAAAGGAGTGGCTCGATGAAACGAGTTGATCGCACGCGCTACAATACTTGGCTGTTTCAGGCGGCAGAGAATTTTTATGAACGCGGAAATTTTGACAAAGCACTCAAGTATTTTGAGCGTCTGATCAAACATCACGGTAAGTTTCTTGAGCCCTCGATGAAAGCGGATTGCTATGCCTATATGGGGGATATTCATTTGTTTAATGAGGATTTCTCCAAAGCGATTGAATATCTCAACAAAGCCATTGAGCTCGATGATAGCTTTCCTCACTACTACTATCTTTTGGGCATGGTGTTTCAAACTCAAGAAAATTGGCGAAGAGCGATTGAAGAGTTTCAAATGGCTGCCAAACTTGAGCCTAAAAACTCCATTTATATCGAGGAGCTGGGCCGAACCTATGTTCTCACCGGAAACTTTCACGAGGGTGAAAAGTTGCTCAAAAAAGCTTGGAAGCTCGACACGAGCAACATTGGCGCAGCCGTAGAACTGGCGGGAGTGATTTTCTCGATGGGGAAGTTTAAAGAATGTGTGGAGCTCATCGATGAGATCACTAAGAGCACTGAAGGGCTGCATGAGGGCATCGTCGATTACCTGCAAAGCCTTCGCGATGACTCCGAAAAGGGCATGCTCGAAAAAGCCAAGCGCCGCCGTCGCTCGAAAAAGAAGAGAAATACGAAGAAAGACGATTAGAGTAGTGGATCTCTTGGTCCGCTCGGACTTTTAAAGTTCTTAAATGGTTTCAATGACTTAACTCCCCGCCCCAAGAGTAGGCAATGAGCTTATAATAGAGGGAAGTGTGTGCCCATGTCGGGGAGTCCCGGATGGGAGGGGTGTTTCGTGGAGTATAAAAAGTTAGGGCGCTTTACGATTGAGCATTCCGTGGCCAAGGGCGGAATGGGAGAAGTCATTCGTTCGGTAGACGATGGCGGGATGCCCATTGCCCTCAAGACGATTCTGGATTGTTACCAGGACAACGAGCGGTTTCGTAACATGTTTGTGCGTGAGGCCGAGATTACTTTTACGCTGGATCATCCGAACATCGTGAAAGCTTATCGCTTTAGTAAGATTGGCAATCGACTCGTGTTGGCTATGGAGTATCTGGATGGGGTCACGGTTCGCGAGATTTTACGTCGCCTGCACGATCGAAAGTTGCAAATGCCAGTTCCGATTGCTTTAGCCATCATGGAGCGTGTGCTCTTGGGCCTCGAATACGCCCACACCAAAAAAGACGAAAATGCAAAGGATCTAGGCATCATTCATCGGGATCTGAATCCGTCGAATGTTTTCGTGACTTTTAAGGGAGAGGTAAAAATTCTCGACTTTGGAATTAGCAAAGCCACAATGAAAGAGGTTCATCAGTTGAGCCCCAAGTCCGAGCTCAAGGGCAAAATTTCCTATCTTTCTCCAGAGCAAATCAAAGGGCGAGCAGTCGATGCGCGAACCGATATTTTCACAGCAGGTGTAGCGCTGTGGGAAATGCTCGCTGCGCGACCCTTGTATTTGCGAGCAACCGATGGAGAAGCGATGGCCGCAATTTGCGACGGAGAATATCAGAGCCTGAGGGATATTCGATCTGATGTTCCGTTCGCTCTTGAAGCTGTGATTCGAGAGGCTCTCACTCTTGATTCTAAAAAACGTATTTCGTCAGCCCAAGAGTTTTCAGTAAAGTTAATCGAGTCGGTTCGTGGCTTTTATTTGCCCGGTGTGTCTGAGGAAGAAATTTCAGCTTTTTCGAAAAGTTTGTTTGGAAAAGTGGAGAATCCAGAGGACCCGCTCTTTGCCTCAGCCTTTGCTTGGTTAATCACCATGACGCCAGGTCATCAAAGAACAGGATTGGAGCAGCTCGAAAATCTCGCCGCCCGAAATCCTTCGGTGCCTTATGTTCAGATGAATTATGCGCGCGCACAGCTTTTGTGCGGCGATCGAAACAAGGGCTTGCGACTCATGCGACGATTGGCGCGAGTTGATTCTCTTGAGCAAGATGTTCAAAAAGTTCTTGAGTGGCTAGGGGTGCGCAGAAGGCCGATGATCGAGTCCTTGAGTCGAGGACATCCGCTGAATCGCAGTTTAGGCTGGGTTCGGCATAAAATCTTGGGCCCTACCCCTTATCAGAAACAGTTTCTCGCGGCCTAACTCTTTGCGCATAGGATGCAAAAGACACTGCCAAACACTTGAGGAGTCCCCCCAATAGAAAGGGCATGAGTCCTGTGAGAACGGCCGAAGCGAAGCTGCCTGTATAAACACTCAACCAGAGCACACCAGGCACAAAAATAAAAAAGCTGCAGGCAAAAATGGCGAGATAGCGAACAAAAAAATGCTTCAGCTCGAGGCGCTCAAAGACCAGGCCAGTCGCATAAGCGCACAAAACGAATCCTAAAATATATCCTCCGGTAGGCCCGACAAGAACCAAGTTGCCCGGCAGCGGCGCAGAGAAAACGGGGAGACCAGAAAGCCCAAGTCCAATCAAGCTGAGTTGGGAGAGAGCTCCGCGCTTTGAGCCCAAAACAACACCCGCCAGACTCACAACGAGAGATTGCAGAGTGATGGGCACTAAAGATCCGGGAACCATAAAACTAATCTTTGAAGCTATAGCAGTCAGTAGGGCAAAGCCCAAAATTCCTGCCACAGACCAGGCGAGAGAGATGCTTGACGGACGAAAAGCCATTCGTGCTTTAGATAAAACTGTCATGACTTAGTTTTCGCCTAGGCTTGGGCCTCGGTCAAGGATTGCGAGAGCTTTGAGCCCTTTAGCTTGAGTGGTAGGGAGGTTTGTAAGCGATTCTGGAGCTTTTCGATCTCCCATTTCACAATTCCCACCATTTGGCGCAAATCCTCGGGTCGAGCCAAAAAATCTCGTTTGGAGACATCGATGGTAATGATCGGCCCGCGCTTATACTTCTCACGCCATTCTTCGTATTGCTCATTTAAAAATGAAATATAATCGGGGGAAATCGATTTTTCGTAAGATCGACCTCGTTTTTCGATTCGCTCAAGCAAGGTGGGCAAGTCAGAGCGTAAATAGATCATCAAATCGGGTGTTCGAATATGCTCACAAAGGACCTCAAAGTGTTCGCTGTAAGTGCGGTAGTCTCGCTCACTCATATGACCTTTTAAGTATAAAGAGCGGGCAAAGATCTCTGCGTCTTCATAGATAGATCGATCTTGCACAATAGAATCCGTCGTTCTGAGAATTTGCTGTAGCGACTGAAAGCGTTTGGACAGAAAATACATCTGAGTATTAAAAGCCCATCGAGACATGTCTCCGTAAAAATCGGAGAGATAGGGATTAGTCTCTACAATTTCGTAAAAAGCTTTCCACTCGAAATGTTTCGTTAAGACGGTGGTAAAGCTCGATTTACCACTGCCCATATTTCCTGCGATCGCGAGGTAAAGAGAAGGACTAGAGGCTAACATATGTCCTTTGAGCTTCAAAAGCAGGCGTTTGAAGGGGGAGTTGTACCGAACCTCTCAGCCGATCCTCGATCATATGGGCCAGCTTTTGAAAGTCCTCTGGATCGTGTACAAAATCCATGCCGCAAGTATTCACTCGGAGCACGGGAGCGTCGGAGTAGCTTGAGAAGTACCGATAATACTCACCGAGCAGCCGTTCGATATAGGCGGGCGAAATGGCACGCTCGAATTCTCGATCTCTAAAATAAATTCTTCGTAAAATGGTTTCGAGATCCGCTTCGAGCAAAACCACCAAGTCGGGTTTTCGAATATTTTTAGAAAAATTCTCGTAAGTTATTTTAAAAATCTCGAGATCCGTGCCTGTAAGATTCATCTGAGCAAAGATCCAATTTTTATGAAACAGGTAATCAGTAATTAAGCTCCCGTTTTGTTCGGCAATTTTTTCTTGTTGGCGAAATCGAGAGAGTAAAAAAAAGATCTCGGTGTTAAAGCCATGAGCTTTTTGATCTTCATAAAAACCACGTGTTAAAAACGGGTTGCTCTCAAAAATTTCAAAGAG
>JBILFF010000188.1:0-2583 GCA_044351695.1 Bdellovibrionota bacterium | reverse complement strand
TCACCAGCCTGGATGCCAGTCCGGGGTTTGCAGACGAGAGTAATGGAAGCTTCATAATTCTGCCGCCACCCATCTACGAGACCAACATGGATGCCAATCCCGCGTGGACGCTGGGCACGGGCTGGGCATACGGTCAGCCGACAGGGGCAGGCCAGGATACCTACGGTAATCCAGATCCAACCTCCGGGTATGATGGCCCGAGTGTCATCGGATATCAGCTTGACGGTGACTATGAAGCCAGTATTGGAGCTACCCGCTGGGCGACGACACCGGCGATTAACTGCAGCACCTACACCAATGTCACACTCCGTTTTCAGAGATGGCTCGGCGTGGAAGACCCCTCTTACGACCATGCCTATATCGAGGTGTCCAGCAATGGTGTAGCCTGGGTTCGGGTGTGGGAGAACACAGAGGAGGTGGATGATTCGAGTTGGGTGGCGTGTGAATACGATCTTTCAGCCGTGGCCGACAAAAGATATACGGTATATGTCCGCTGGGGTATGGGGACAACGGATAGTTCGTGGCAGTACTGCGGCTGGAATTTGGATGCGGTCAAACTGGCTGGTGATTCTTCAGGACCTAAGGTCAGTGTCGCGAAAAGCGGGGGCTCAATCGATGTCATCGAGGGCGGTGCGACGGATACCTATACGGTCGTGCTGGGGGGGGCTCCGACGCACAACGTGGTCATTACCGTCACCCCGGATTCGCAGGTCAGCGTGAACACGCCCACCCTGACCTTCACGACGGGTAATTGGGCCTCGCCTCAAACCGTGACCGTGACGGCTGTTAATGATGGGGCCCATGAAATGAATCACTTCGGCACGATCACCCATTCGGTGGCCAGTATGGATCCCACGTACAATGGTGTTCCCGTGGACAGTGTACTCGTGAGCATCACGGACAATGACAACAGCGCACCGACGGTTGATGCAGGGCTGGACCAGACGGTTCTGCTGACAGGCGGTGTTTGGTCGCCTGCCTTTCTTTCGCCTCTGGCATGGTACGATGCCAATGACGCCGCCACCCTGACCCAGAGCAGCGGCGTGGTCAGTCAGTGGAACGACAAGAGCGGACGCTCCAATCACCTTGCACAGGCGACATCCACCAAGCGTCCGCTTACGACCGGCGGTCAGATCAACGGGCTTACCGCAATCACCTTTGACGGTACTGATGATGAGCTGCGAACACCCGCCAATCCTTTCGGCACCACGATCAGCAATGCCTGTGTGACGGGGGTCTTCAATATCGGTGCGTTAGGCCAATCAACTCTCTTTTCGCTGAGCGGCTCGTCCGCTACCGCAAACCGCTGGCAGAGCCATTCGCCGTGGGACGTCGGCGGGGTCGTCTATTTTGATTGCGGCAATACAGTGAGCCCGAATCGGCTGAATTACACGTCAGGATGGGTGGCTAGCCAGGTTGTCCTGATGGGGTATTATTGCTCTGTGAGCGACAGCGTCCAGGAGGTCTGGGAAGGCGGAACCAAGAAGATCAGTGACACGAGCGGACATGCGGTCACAACCGCGGGAGGCTTCGCGTTTGGAAGTGCCGGCGCGGCTCAATATGACAATGTCAAGATCGGGGAGACGGTCGTCATCAATGGCACGCTACCGGCAGCTGACCGGCAGTCGCTTGAAGGATACCTTGCCCACAAGTGGGGCCTGGCCGGGACGCTACCGGCGAATCATGCCTACAAGACCGAAGCGCCCAGTACGGCTTCTGCGGCAACCAATCTGAATGGCACGGTCACTGATGCGGACAACGACCCGGTGACCACGCTCTGGAGCGTGGTGAGCGGTCCCGGGCCTGTGGTGTTTGCTGATACGATGGCCGTGGATACGGTCGCGAACTTCAAGGTTCAAGGGGTCTATACGCTGCGCCTGAGCGCCTCGGATGGCGTGCTTCAGACGACAGACGACGTGGTAATCACGGTTACGACCAATGCCTTGCCAGTTGCGATTATGGCTCCGACAGGTCTGAGCGCAGGTGCTGGTGCGACGAACCGGATTGACTTGGCCTGGACAGACAACAGCGCGAACGAGACCGGTTTCGTGATCGAGCGTTCCGCAACAAGCGGTTCGGGCTTCGCCGCTATCGGCACAGCCGCAGCCAACGCCACGACCTATCTGGACAGCACCGTCAGCGCCGCTTCGACGTACTACTACCGCGTCTCTGCCACCAACACCACAGCGAGCAGCACGCCATCTGCTGAGGCCTCTGCTACCACGCCGAAGATACCCGCAGCAATCATACTCAGCAACCTCTCTCAGACCTACAACGGCACGGCACGCACCGTGACCTCTACGACTGCGCCGACAGGGCTTGCTGTGACACTGACCTACAACGGCCGCGCTATCGCCCCGACCAACACCGGCAGCTACGCAGTGACGGGTACCGTGGTCAGCGCGACTTACGCAGGCAGCACCAATGGCACGCTGATGGTTTCGCCGAAGAGCGCCGGCACCTTCACAATCGCAAACGTCGGGCCCTTCACCTACGATGGCGCCGCGAAGAGTCCAGAGCCCCAGGTGAACGACGGCGCGACTGTCTTGGCCAAGAACATCGCCTACACGCTCGCCTACACGT
>JBILFF010000114.1:0-6914 GCA_044351695.1 Bdellovibrionota bacterium | reverse complement strand
ATAACGGCGGAGCTCTGTTTGTTATAAACTGCGCATTAATTTGCCTCCCCCATTTTGCGAACGGTTTAAATGAGAGAGAATAAGAGTGTTCTATCTTGCTTAAGGGAGACATGATGCGGCGCCTCAAGAGAGCACTTTTGATCTTCGTTTTATTAAGCCCTGCTCAATTGATGGCGGGTGCTGTCTCTATTGGAGGATCAGAGTCTTCGCATCAGTCATTTGCCGCTCCGCCATTTATTTCGGCCCTTCGACCCTGTGTTGAGCAGGATTCAAATCTCATTTCGAACGTTCAGGTATTTTGTGCGGAGGCTGGGCCAACACATGCTTTCTTTCACTTGCTGGTTGGTGATGAAATTGGCTCCTCGCAACTATCGACGTGCAGATTGCGATCGCAAGATCAATCCCGTTCATGTTCTGTCGTGAGCAGCACCGCGTACTCAGAGGGTGGGTCAGTAAAAGAATTTAAGGTCTCTGAATTTCAGGCTCAGTATTTTGGTCCGGTCTGGAGGGTCGAACTTGTTGACGCGAGTGGAACAAATTGGTGTTCGGGTGGAATTCGATTTGAACCAGGAAGTGGAAATTGTGGAATCTTGGTGACCAACTCTGCAGAGTTCAACACGCCCGCTCCTCTCAAGCCAGAAGATCCAATTCGCACATTTGTAACGCCAAACAACTCGAATGCGGCAAATTCTGGGCTGGGCTGTGGTCGGCTGATGAATCAAGATAAATTCGATCACTCGATCGCCATGCTTTTGCTCAGCTTCTTGATGGGTCTTTTGATTGCGCGACGGCGATTCGTCAAAAGCTCAGTAAGCCGAGGCTCAGTGAAATGAGTAAACAAACGGCTGAGAAAATTTCGAAGAAAAGGCCCAGCGATACAGACCAACGCCCTTCGATTTTTGAGTATTGGGATATTCGCCAATTCATCAAAGATTATGTCCGCTATCTCAAATACGAAGAGAGCCTCTCTCTTCGCCAGCTGGCTAAGGTCTTCGGTCTTAAGAACGCGGGGCATTTAAGTTTGGTTCTTGCCGGCAAGCGCCCCATCGGCATTCCTCTTATAAAAAAATTTGAGCGCGCGTTTCGGCTTCAGCCCGAGGAGTCGAAGTGCTTTTTTACTTTGTATGAATACTCTTTAGCCGACGGAGACGTTGAGCGAAGGCGACTTCAGCTCGCTTTGATCGCGCAGCAAAAGCATTTTAAGATTAAGAAAATCGATAGTGTTGTCGCGCATTTTTTGGGTCAGTGGCAGTTTCAAGTGATTCATGAAGTTTTAGTCGAGGCCCGAAGCTTTAAAGAGCTTCTTGATCTCTGTGCCGAACTCGACCTTTCTGAGAACGAGCTTCGAGGAGCGCTGCAGCATCTTCATCAATTGGGGCTCGTTGAAAAACTTGAGGGCGAGCGCTTCAAGCGAAAGCATGCGAGGCTTCAAACTTCGCCCGAGCTCATCAATGAGTTTAATCGGATGTACCATCAAACCATGGCTCGAAAGGCCTCAGAAGCGATCGATCAAGTGGGTCCGAAAGAGCGAGAATATCTTGGTCTCACTTTGGGAATGACCCGAGAGGATTTTGAAATCCTTCGAAAAGAACTTCTCGAGTTTCAGCAAAATCTTAACGGTCGTTATGGCGAGAGCTCTGAGGTTGAACTTGTTTATCAAATTAACGTGCAAGCCTTCCCGCTTCTAGACTTGCGAAAATCTTCACCCAAAAAATTAAAAGACTGAATTTAGAGTTGATCGAGAAGTGCCAAGACGCTTCGCTGGCTTAAGCTTGCCTGAACCTGTGCGGCAATCTGCGCCTGCTGCATGATTTGCTGTCTCGTCAGATCGGCTGTCACACTTGCATAATCAACAGATACGAGATTCTCACTGGCTTCTAACAAACTCGTTTGAAGTTTCGTGCCGGAATCATATGAAAGGCGTAATCGCTCCTCGACGACTCCCAGCTCTGCGATGAGATCTTGAACTTTCTGGATCGAATCATCGAGAATGGGCAAAAATCGGGCCGCATCTTCGGCGCTGTTCATCTGAAGATAGCCAAGCCGGTTTACGCTCTTAGAATTTCCAAAATAAGTGTTCCAAAGAAAATTATCATCGTCAAAGTAGCGCACATCGACAATCCCGTCCCCATCGAAGTCTTCATAGAAACCCTCGTAGGACCAGAATGGATTCGTTATTGCCGGTGTAAAACTTTGGCCTGCAGCCGACGAATAAATGTTTCCGCCATAGGCCAAATCGTCATAGCCATCTTTATTGTAGTCACGAACTTCTGCTCGCTCCGCTCCACCGAGCAGGAGCAAATTGATCGTCATCGACTGAGAAAAACTTCCTGTGCCATTATTTAAGAAGACGGCGCCCAAGCGTGCCAAACTCATTCCATCAAACCAGGGCCCGTAAGAGATCAAATCCGAATGGCCATCCCCATTAAAATCTCCTGCCACAATCTGATGACTGCTGAAACTTGCAGAAATCGAAAGGGTCGATCGACTCGAAAGCACTCCGTCTCCTGAACCAAGATAGAGGGTCGTATTGTCACTTCCGGAATTTGCGACTGCGACGTCGAGCTTGTCATCGCCGTTTATATCCATGAGTGCTAGGGAGCTTGCGGTGGTACCCACGCCATACGAAGTCGAACCATTAAATCCTCCACTGCCGTCCGATAAAAACACTCGCAAACTATTTGAGTAGACCGCAAGCACATCTAGATCACCGTCTTCATTTAAATCACCCATTGCATAATCTGTCGGAGCACCGAGTCCCTCAAGACTTAATGTGCCGGACTGGCTAAAGCTTCCATCGCCATGCGACTCATAAAAATACAAATTCGTCGTATCGGCTGCGATGAAGTCTTGGTCGCCGTCCTCGTCGATGTCTTGCATTCGTATTGAGCTTAAAGATGAACCTCGAGTCGCCACCGTCACAGGACCCGAGAAAACTCCCTCTCCATTGTTCTTAAAAAGAAGCAGTGATTGTGCAGTCGAGTACTCATCGAAGACAACATAGTCGACGTCTCCATCACTATCAAAGTCACTTGCACCCCCTTGTGCACCATAGACTATGGAGTCTTGAGTGCTCGGGCCAAAACTTCCGTTAAATACGCTTTCCGAGAATAAGCGACTCGAAGAAATATTCTCGCCACTGAGCTGAAGCGTCTCACTTTCACTGATTTGAAGTTGAGTATCTTGAACAAAGTCGCCGACACTGCGCTCAAGGCCCACGAGTGGCGCGTTGTAAATGCGATCATATTCTTCGATGAGAGTCTTAATCTCTTCATTGATGTTCTCTCGCTGAGTTGAATCCAAGAGCGAATTCGATGACTGTACGGTTAAGTCTCGAACTCTTTGTAAGATGTCAGACATCGACTGAAGCGAGTTCGAGGCCGTCTGTACTGCAGAACTCTGTTGCGTGAGATTCAAGTTGATCTGAGCAAGTCCACGAACTTTTGAATTCAGACGCTGATAGGTATCCGAGCGCTCGACCTCTGCATTTCGGCCGCTCGCCAGCTGAGAAAGGGCACGATTAATCGCACGAGCGCTTTGCTCTAAGCGATAAGTACCCACCGGATTGTAATTCGAGATTTTCATCTCAAAATCACCTTTCGTTTCTCACACTTACCGACCACCGCTCCGCGGCAAGTCTGCGGATACACGATGGCCCTTACGCGATCTTCACTTTTAGAAATCGCATCTGCATCGCCTATCGAATGATTCGAAGATTTTCTGAATCCCCTGCTGGACTACATGTGGGAAGCGCCTGAAGTTGCGAAAGGATTCTTGTGTCGTGGAATCGCGTCAGAGTGTTTTCATTTGTAATCACTCGACTGCTGAGAGCGCGATTCGACTTTATCTCTCGCAAAGAAGATCTAATCTCTGAGGGCGTGAAGAAGCCCCTGCCCTCAGACTATTCAAAAGCGATTGATTATCTCAAAGACTATCTCGCTTACCTTAAAGACATTGAAGGTGTTTCGGCACGCGCGATTGCGCGAGAACTCGGACTCAAGAGTAGCGGAAGCTTAAGTTTGATTCTAAATCAAAAGCGCCCGCTTCAAGCCAAGACATTTACTCGTCTTAAATATCTTCTTCCGCTTACAGACCAGGAACGTCATGACCTTCAGTCGATTTATGAGACTGAACTTTTAGAGGGGGCAAGCTTCAAGCGCGATTTCGTTTGAAATCAATCTGAAGAGTCTTGCATAGAAAAGAGCCTTTGTGCCCTACTCCTCCGTTCAAACATAAAGAGAATCGGGACTTAGTAAGGCCTAGTTCTTGATCTCTTTTCGATCATGCAAATCTTTTATCGAATCTTCTTTCTCAGTTTAATCAACCTTGGAGTCTTGGCTTGTAGCAGGCCTACGGATGCAGATTCGCTGCGTAAGCTTTATCCTATTTCTGGCTCTAAGCTGGAGGGATCTGTAGAGAACAATCAAGAAAGCTTTGAAGAACTTGGGGAGCGAGATTCGAGTTTGCTTTGGCGAAGAGAGTTTGTTGAGCATTCAAGCTTCGAGCCAGAGTTTCGAATTTTTGTAAGTTCCTCTCAGGGCAGTGATGCGAATGATGGTCTCTCGGCCGATCGACCCGTGCAGAGTCTTCAGCGAGCGGTGTCGATCGCGCAGTCACGAAGTCTTCCAGACTATGAAGCCTCTTTTCAGCTCCTCCTGCGGAGCGGAGATGTTTTTGACGGAGAAAATTTGGGCGATAGTTCTCGCACCGGAAATTCTATCTGGACAATGAAAGGGCGCTCGCTTGAGGCGCCGATTCTCATCAGTTATTACGGCGCAGGAGATCGACCCGTCATCTCGCCGCATGGGCGATCCGCGATACGATTTTGGGGTGAGGCACAAAATATTATTGTGAAAGGCATCAAGTTCAACCCGCTTTCAAGAGATCCGAATGAGGCTTCATTTGATTTGTATGCACCTGAGTTTTGGGGCATTGAAGTGATGTTCGGAGCTCGAAACATTCGAATCGAAGACTGCGTTTTTACAAACCTCACGCTCGGAGTTTATTTATCATCGGGTGGAGGCTCACTTCGTCCGCAAGACATCATGCTTTTTCGAAACACCTTTGCCCGATCTTGGGCCAACTCGATGAACAATTATCAATTTCGTGCGTTTGGAGTTTTGGGTGGAGGAATTCGTCGAGTGGAGCTTGTCGAAAATTCTTTCATTCAAAACGGATGGCATCCACAGATTTTTACCGCGATTCCTACGGGCTATAGTCATAACGTTTACTTGTCGGGAGAGGCCGAAGACTTAGTGCTCGAGCGAAATTGGTTTCTCGATGCCGCGAGCATGGGAGTAAAGATGCGCTCGGAGGGTTTCTATCAGTTTTTGAATATCAGAATTAATGACAACATCTTCGCCTATAATCCGATTGGTCTGGGTCTTGGTGTAAGCGATTTACCCGAAGCCCTTCAGTACACCGATTTTGAAATCAAGCGAAACATCATCACTGAGGGGGGAGAGCTAGGCGCACTGCCACCTTATGGCGCGACCAACTGGGGAATGACCTTTGGTTCAGGCAGAAATGGAGTGATCGAAGATAATCTTATTGTTCAAAACCCGATCAGCATTAATCCTCAGGCCATTCGCCTCGATGCCTACCCCAATCAAAACGTGATCTTCAGGTCGAATATCATTCATGGCTTTAGTGGATACTCGGGAATTCTGAACCAAGCCACTGAAGGAGTTTCGATGATTAACAACTTGGTTCAAACACCCACCAGTGGAGACAGCTTTGTTGACTCTCAATACCGATTTCAAAGTTACGTTGCCGAACTCGGACTCGAAAACAAAGAAAGCTTCTTTGATCTGCTCATGAATCGTCCCAAAGCCGCTTGGAGTAGCGAGTACTCTACGCAAACACCGCGAACGCGATTTCGAAACGCCTATAGTCTTCCGCAATGATTTCGTTTGAAATCAATTCACTTGGTATCTGAGCTTCTTGCGAAGTTTTATGTTAGACCAACCCGATGAGCCAACGAGTCGATCGGGTTTTCAGATTAGGTATTAACTCTTTGGGCTTCACCGCCCTGCTGTTCTCTTCATCTGCCGATGCACAGGCTCAAGCGTCGAGCGAACCGAGCGACAAGCCTGCATTACTTGGTTTGGTCTTTCAGATAGAGTACCAAGACGCATTTTTTACTTTTCGGTCTTTGGATCGTTTGGTTCATGCTCCTGGCCAGAGGCCCGAGTGGAAGTTTGAGAATGGTTTAAGAATTGAAGGCCAAGAATCGAGTGGAGCAGCCTTCATTCCGATTCAAAAACTAGATGAAGATGCCAAACTCATCACACCACCCATTTCAGTTCGGGTGACCCCTGATGTTGAGTTTGTTTTGAATCGTACCTATACAGCCCAAGAGACTCAGCAGCTTTTGGCGAAGGTCATTGAACTTCTACCCGCTCAACCGAGTTCGAATAGAGAGATGATGGAGCAGATAAAGAGTGGGGAATTTGAGATCGAGGCCGTCTGGTCAGATCGAATCGGATTTTTTCCTGCTGGCGAAGATGATCCGACTCAAAGAATCGCAGAGCATAATTTAGCACTTGAGGATACGAGTCCAGATTTTCCACCCACGGATGCCTCGACGCGCTGGTCAATCACTGATCTTCCGCCAGACCTTCCTGATGATCCTCATTCAAGGGGCTCTTCACACAGTTGTGCGGCTTCGATTGTTCAGCTGAAGTAGGCAGCTTCGCATCAAGCCCTTTAGAGATTACGATCTTGCTTTCTTCTCAAAGTATTGGAGATCGATAAAAAAGGCTGACGCCAAAATGAGGACTCTCTCCTCTATAGTAAGAGTCGGGCAGCCTCGATTTGCAGGGCGACAAGCAAGTTCCGCTCTAGGCATTTCCTCAAACCCATGCTAGCTGAGGGCTTTATGCGTTCTCTTATCGCTTGGATGCAAGCACTCG
>JBILFF010000183.1:0-2905 GCA_044351695.1 Bdellovibrionota bacterium | reverse complement strand
TTTTACTTTTGAGCGCAGCTTATCTTGTTGGCAGTCTTTTTGGGACAAAAAAACTATGGGCGCAAGACGGCAATCCCATTCGCATCTACCGTGATCTTGATTGGATGGGCCCCGATTTAACTCCTGAGTTTCAAGCTTCTAGAGAGAGATCGATTTCGCTGGATTCGCAGAATACCCATGTTGTTTTGGTGCCTGGATTTTTGCACGAATGGTTTCCGGGCTATTTTGACTCCATTCGCGACTGGCTCAGCAGTTTGGGGCTGAGCCATGAAAGTCTTCAAACGAAATCAACTCTTGATAGTGCGACCAATGCGGATTTCGTCGAAGCGGCGATTCTTAAATCTGAAAAACGAGTAGTGCTGGTTGCGCACTCTCGTGGGGGTGTCGAAGTTCTTCACGCTCTTTTGCGAAACCCAGCGCTTCGAGAAAAAATTACTGGAGTTCTGTTTATTCAATCGCCCTTCTTCGGAACTTGGGTCGCTGATTTTTTTCAGTTTGAATCTTGGGAGAGATTTGTAAAAACGTCTCATCTCTTACCGCGCAAAACAAGAGAGTTTCTGTTTGGAATCTGGCGTGCCACAAGAAGCTTAACAGCGCTTGAGCGCCAAGGCTGGATGCACACTCATCATGCAGAGATTCAGAATTTATTTGTCGGGCAGGCTCTGCCAGCGATTACTCTGACTTCGTCGGACGATCGATTTTTTCGTCTGCAAAGCTTTGAGTTCTTTCGAAGAATGATGATCTGGAAGGGTCTCGCAACCGATGGCGTCGTCCCTGAGAAAAGTATGCAGATTCCGGGTGTCCCACGCGTCAGCCTAAAAAGATTAGACCATGCGGGTCTCGTTTTTAGAAACTCTCGTTTGCGCGAATCTCAATTTCAGATCTGCTCGGGCTTACTTCACCTGCTGGGCGAATTCGATCAGTGATAATCCGGAATTGGTGGTGTTCATTCAACCAGGTCCCGTCTTCAGATTACAGTTAACGAACCGGTGAAAGCGCCTCCGGATCAAATCCCCTCAGATTGCGACCCTCCTTTGCCATCGTCCAGATATCCTGCCAAGTGATTGTCGCCGTGGGTGATTCTGATGTTGGAAGCTCGACCAAGCTCGCTGGACTATCCATGTGCAAATGCATAAAGGCGTTGCCTACAAATCGAACATTGAAATCGGAGTCGGCGGTTTCGTTCCAAGGGTTTTTTTGAAATTCGATAACAATCATCAATTCTCCAGCTGCGGAGGTTCTCATCCTGATCTCTTCGATACTGATCTCTTCGATACTAATTTCTAAAGTATTTGGACTGGGCCGCGCCAACCAGAAGGTGTTTTTGTCTCTTTTAATAAGAATCACCGCTTGCTTGTTTTCTTTGGGAAAATGTTTGAGCACATCGCCCAATGAAGAAGAAGGTTCCGAACTGACAATTGAACTCAAAGACCCAGTGATTCTGGCCCACTGAGAGGCCGTGATTCGCTCCACTCGCTGAGCACCTCTCTGTGCGACTCTGACTAAGGGCTCGCTCACAGGATACGTAAGAACTGGCTTTAGTTTTTCGGCCCAACGCGACCAAGCTGGTGTCTGTCGTGCGCGCTCCACTCGAAAGAGAATCGGCTGAGGATCATCCGATCTGTCGTCAAAATAAAAAAGATAGTCGATGTCTTTTTGCATCGAGCGTCGACTTAAAACGAGCCAGTTGCCCGAATAATCTTTACCCCGATTCCACCAGTTTTCGAGGCGGCGCTGTAAGCGATCCTGCTTGATGAACTTTGAAAGGTTTTCCGGCTTGATAAAGTACTCAAACGCAAGTGTTGGCCCGATCGCGGCTGTGACATAAGCAGACGTGCCCAACACCAAGCCTTGAAGGCCAAAGCTGTTATTCAGCATCCGGTTTATCTCAAAGGGCCAGAGAATCGCGACAAGCCCTGCACCCACGCCCGCCGACAGAAGATATCCCGTCGGCTGATGCTTCCGATAATGCTCAGCCAGGGCCATGGCCAGGAGTTCAAATTGAGAGGCACCGCTTCGGTAGCCATCCATGTTTTGTGGATTAAGTACTTGAACGCTCGCTCGGCCAGATTCGAGATCGTTCTTCAATCGCTTGAGCCGCGAAACAAGCGCCTTTCGTTCAGCGTCTGTCGCAAATTCTCGGTAGCTCCCCGCTTCAAGATTCCCTGGATCGCCATGAATTTGATCGAGGCTCAACCCCGAACGTTCTTCGATTGCCCGAATTGCGTCTAATGCCGCCGCACAATCTTTTGTTGGCGATGAAACTAAAAGAATTCCGATTCCAAAAATAAAACTCATCATTCGCTTCGGTTAATACAATAAAATCACGAAACATGCTGGGCGGTGATTTCATTTGAAATCGATAGCTCTTTCAGATTCATCTCATCTTAGTCTTTCAGCGCTTACCCTTGGGTTGTGTCGGGTGCTGAGTCAGCCTCGTCACATCATTCGGTGATTTCGATTGAATGTTTAAGATACGTACATGTTCTTTCAAGGCTCTCTCGATGATTTCGTCGCCGAATCTCCCAGTTGGATTTCTGAACCAGCACGGGTTTTGAGGCTTGAGACTTTAAAGAATAGCGGTTCAGGCCTCGCTGTGCCTCAAAAGATTTTTCGCCTCTGGGGGTGTATTCATAGCTTCGACACTCGTTAAGATCAGAGGCCTCGATCAACTCAAGACTTTGATGCAACTCAGTAAAGTCATTCGCGTAACTCCAAGACTCCACTTTCTTTTGGCAGTTTGATGCACTGGCCCGGCTTCTGCCCCAGAGATCCTCTTGCGTTTCAGAAAGTCGTACGCCTATTAACCACTCGCGGTTTTGATTCGCAGCCTCCTGAGTGCGGGGAGTGCCGTCTTCGTTAATGATCGATCGCTGGAGTTTTTGGCATACCCCCTTCGAACAGT
>JBILFF010000088.1:0-9879 GCA_044351695.1 Bdellovibrionota bacterium | reverse complement strand
TTGATACTCGATCGGGTCCTCGACGGTGATAATATTGACGTCCTCACGATTCACCGCTGAAAGAGCTGCATAAAGAGTAGTGGTTTTTCCGGAACCTGTGGGGCCAGTGACTAAGATGATACCGTAAGGTTTGGTGATGAGCTCATTCATGGTCTCTAGCATTCGTTTTTGAAATCCCAGAGTTTTGAGCTCCAAAACCACAGCGCTCTTATCGAGCAAACGCATGACGACTCGCTCTCCGTACGCGACGGGTACGGTTGAGAGACGCAGATCGATGTCTTTGCCCGCAATCTTGATTCGAATCCGACCATCCTGAGGCAGTCGCTTTTCGGCGATGTTGAGAGACCCAAGGAGCTTAATTCTTGAGGTCACTGAGTTTTGGACGCGCTTGGGAAGTTTGAGGATATCGTAGAGATCTCCATCGATTCGAAATCGTACAGCGAGCTCTCGCTCAAAAGGCTCAATATGAATGTCTGAGGCTCGGTCCTTGACGGAGCGATAGAGAATGCTATTGACCAGCCGAATAATCGGAGCCTCATCCTCAGAATCCAAAAGATCCACGGGCTCATTGAGGGCCGTGTCATCGATCACATTGGCTTCAAAATCTTCAATCGCTGTATCGGCGGTGGAAACTCGATCATACGAGCGATTGATGGCCTCCATAATAATATGGCTGGGCGAAATGCTGGTTCGGACAGGTTGCTCAAGCAAAATACGGACGTCATCTAAAACGCCGGTATTTAAAGGGTCCGAAGTAATGACCTCTACATCGCCCTCAACATAGCGGATGGGAAGCACATGATACTTTTTTGCGAATCGAGTGGGGACCTTCTTTAAAAGTTCTTCAGGAATCTCTCGATCATTGATTGATCGTACAAAGTTGAGGCCCAACTGTTTGGCGAGAATCTCTAAGAACTGGGATTCGGTGATCACCCCTGTTCGAATAAGCAGTTCACCCAAACGTTCTTTGTGCCCCTCTGCTTTTTGCTGAGCCAAAGCGGATCGAAGTTGCTCCTCGGTGATCATCGAGGATTTGATGAGCATCGCTCCAATATCAAGATCGGGACCAATCGGAACCGTTACCTCTTCTTCATAGATGGCGCTCATTTGCATGCGATCGGTTTTGGTGATGATCTGCGTATTATCGTTATTGTTTTGGGTAATCGAGTTCTCCATGAAGTTAGCTCGATTATAACTGAAAGAAAGGCTTGGGTCTCGGGTGACCCAAGCCTTTGTGATCTTTTAATACTTAGAGAACTTCAGAATCTGTATCGATAGCGCCCTCGGTGCCCTCGTCCTCTAAAAGTTCATCCAGAGGAGGAAGGTCGCTGCCGTCCGGGCTCCTTGGACTCGATGGGCTGACGTCAGGAGTCGAAGGAGAAATAGGCTCAATACTTGGTGCGGAATCAATCGGGGCCTCCACCGGACTGGGCTCAGAGGGAACAGAAATTTCAGGAACCGTGGGGGCCACGGGAATCACGACTTCTTCACGCTTCTTGGGCTCCAGGAGTTGCTCTTCGAGAGTGTCCTCGGGGGGCACCTCTCGAGGCGCTACTGGAATCGTCGGAAGATTTGTGGGGAGTGCAGGTTGAAGATTGGGCTGAAGATTTGGATCTGCGGGTGCGGGGAGTCCAGGAGCTGCTTCAGTTCCCTTAGGACTGCGAAGCTTTAGGCTTTTCACATAGTCTTCATCTAAAAACTTCAGCTGCTCTTTGGTGTAGCCAGAGAGAGGCACATCTTTCTTCTCATCCATTCCGACTTGCTCCAAAAATCCTTCACGTTCCTTAAGTTTCTTAAAGAACACGTCATCCATGTCGGCCGTGTCGCGAATGATGTGTGGGGTGATGAAAAGCAGAAGATTTACTTTGTCGGTCTGCTTGGAGCGTGACTTAAAGAGCCAGCCCAATATTGGAATATCCCCCAAGAACGGAACCTTGGTTTCGTTCACAATCGTTCGGTCGCGCATAATGCCACCGATCACAATCGTTTGCCCATCCTTCACAATCGCTGTGGTTTTGGCCTCTCGATTGGTCGTGTTGGGTTGGCTAGATTGTCCTTGGCCTTCCTTCAGCTCATTAATTTTTTGGTCAATCTCGAGGGTCAGATAATCGCCCGCGTTGATTTGAGGGGTGATGGACAACTCAGTGGCTACTTTGAGTCGGTTAAAGTTTTGAAGAATCTGGCCCTCATTCCCACTCGCTTGCTGCTGAGAGATCGTTGAAACTTCTTCGCCAATTGATAGAGTGGCAGGAACATTGGCTGTCGCTAAAATGTGGGGAGTCGACAATACATTGAGGTTTCCGCTCGTGGCCGCGAGACGCACAATGGCGGTCAAAAGCGGAACATTTCTGCGTTCGGTTGCTCCAGTTGCCGGATTGGTCACTTGAATCGGAACGGTTCCCCCAGCTCGAAATCCAAGGGCGAGCCCCGTGATCGCAGAGGTGCCCAGGAGACCGCCTAAAGTCGAAAGAGCGTTCTCTGCCGAAAGAGTGCCAAAACCAAAAACTCCAGCAGACTCTTTAGAGTCCTCTGGCCTGTTGCTGGTGTTGGGAGTTCGACCTAAAGCATCTGTTTTGAAGAGGGGACCAGAGGCTTGCATTCCAAAGCTTGATCCACCACCTACACTCGCCTCAAGAATCACCGACTCAATAAAGACCTGGCGACGACGAATATCGAGTTGAGCGATGATCCCCTTTAAAACCTCAAAGTCACGTCGAGAGGCTTGGATCACCAAACTATTGGTGGTCGTGTCGGAGGTAATCTTTACCTCTCCGTCAAAAAGAGAAGCAGCGGATGCACCGCCCGTTGCTCCGGGCACTGTTGGCGATGCGACGGGGTCGGCTCCTACGCGGGCTCCTGATCGCGGAGTGCTTCCGGACGTTCGGGTTTTTTGCTGACCGCTGGTGAGTGAGGCCAAAGTCGTTGAGATATCTTCGGCCTTCACGTTTTGAAGAGGATAAACATAAATACCGCCTTCGCCACCATCGATCGAAACATCAATCTGAGAAATGAAGACTTTGACCTGTTGAATTCCTCGTTCTGAGCCCAAGATGATCAAAGAATTGGTGCGATCATCAGAGACTACTTTTTGAATAACGCTTTGATTAGCAGCAGATCCCGAAGAACTGCTTCGACGTCGTGCGCTTGAGCCCATATTATTTGCAGCACCTCCTGTCGGAAAGATATCATTGATCTTTCGAGCGACATCTCCTGCAGAGGCGTATTGCAGTGGAACAACAGCGATTTGCTCTTGAAAGCCCTCGACATCCAAAATATTCAGAATGCGAATAATTCTTCGAATATTAGCCGCATAGTCGCTGATAATGAGCGTGTTGGTAGGGGCGTGCTCGATGACATCCCCACCGCTTCGAGAAACCAAATCTCGCACAGCTTGTCGAATGTCTCTAACGTTCAAAAACTTTAGCGTAATAATGCGAGTCACATAGCTATCGTCTTTGGGAGTAGAGTCGAGGTAGAGGGGAACCGGACTCTTTCGAGCATTGGTGACCTTGTCTATTTTGAAGTAAGGACCGCTGGGGTAAATCACATAACCACGAATCTCCATCGCCGACAGAAAAGCCTGGTAAGCCTCATCCATCGTCACGGGTTCTGGAGAAACAATCGTAATCTTTCCGCTTAAAATGCTGGGGTCATAGATAAAGCGAATCTTGAGCTGCTCGGCAAAATACTTCACAACCTCCTCGATCTCGACCTGAACAAAGTCCATATGAAGTTTTTCGCCTTTGCCGGGGGAATTCGTAGCAAATTTAAAGGCTCCTTTGCGGCTCGATGATCCCCCGCTACCAAATCGATTCGCTCCTCCGCCTCCAAAGCGGCCGGGGCGTTCCATGGGAGATATGTCCATCACGGGTTCATCCATATTCACATCGTCCATCGGACGAGGGCCTGGACGTGGGCGTTCAATTTGCGAATCCTCAAGAGGAGTGAGACCCGGAGGTTCATCAAAAAGCCCATCCACTTCAGGAGTGGGCCCCGCTTCATCAATTACTTCGTCCTGCGCAAAAATGGGCTGCGCCATCCAAAAGGCCGTCGCGATTAAGATCGCGAATCGATTAACGAATGTCATAAATATAGTTTACTCCGACGCCGTTTCTTTCAATATCGATAGCAATTCTTTTTTCGTTTTGCAGTGTGGTGACGAGTTGCATTACTTTATCAATGCCGTTCACATCATCTCCGTTGACGCGCTTGATGATATCACCTCTCTGCATTCCAAGTTTTCGAAAGACACTCGACTCTTGCATGTCCACGATCTTGAAGCCCACAATTCGTCCATTGGAATCGGTGTGGGGAATAGCGCGAGCCGAGGTGTAGAGGCTGGGGTCTGAGAGATATTGCTGCAAAGAGGCCCCGGAGACCTCGAATCGATTGTCTTCGATTTGCCGAACATCCTCGCCACCGGGTTTGCTACTTCCGGGTCTGGTGGAAAGGGATGGATTCAGAGCGGTTTTGGCGCCTTGAATCTCTAAGTATTCTAGTCGACCGGCGCGTTGAACAATGACGCGCTGCCTCTCAATTTTGACGATCTCGGCATCTTGGAGCCGCTCGCCCTTTCGATAAAATTGTGTGAGGTTTGCCGAACGATCTCGGATCAACCCCGCTGAAAAAATTTCGTTCTGAAAGTCTAGAGTTCCAAGCAGATCCGCGGCCATCGTCGAGGGACGAAGATCTTGAGAGTTGATATCCACGGGTCCGCCAGGCCCTGAGCGCGCCTCCTTGGCTTTACTGTCAAAAAGATTTCGGTCAAGAATCAAGGCAATCGGAAGCTTTTGATCGCTCGACCGAACGCGATTTTTGGAGGAGCCGGGCTCCTCCGGCAGCTCCAGAGGAAACAAGAGTCCGGCGAGGATGCGGCTTAAGGATTTTGCCAGAAAATAAGTGCTGACAATAATCAAAGCCCACTTCCACCACTTGGCCTGGTGATGAGTTAAGCGCTGCAAGCCTGAGAACAAAAAATTCATCGATTGAAAGACCTCAAGCCTAATGTATCGAATTTAAAAAGGAATGGATATTTAAAACTCCTTCATTGAACACTGCGTCGATTGCACGTTAGTCTTCTCTCATGAAGCGACGACGCCTTTTGTTTTATGTTTTTTCAGCCTTAGGAGTTTTGAGTGCGGCTTATGCGACTCGACATTGGTTTCTTTTGGAGCAAGGCGCCGTGGGTGAGAGCGCTTGCAACATCAATGAATATTGGAACTGCGATAAAGTTTCGCAGTCCCCCTATGGGGCGTGGTTAGGAATCCCCATTGGAGTTTTTGGTCTTCTCTATTGGGCTGTGGTGATTCTCGCCTCTATGCTTCAGTCGATTTCGATCGTTCAGTGGAGATTGCTTTTTATTCCTCCTCTTCTGGTGAATTTAGCGCTCGTGGGAGTTTTGTTTTTTGATCTGCAACTGGCTTGCATCACTTGCTACGTCAATTACATCGCTTGGTTGGGAGCTGCGGTCGCGGGTTGGCGAGGGCTAGGACTATCAGCCTTGACCAAAAAACAGGCCGGAATCGTTTTTGCCGTTTTTTTGGCGGTGATTGGAAGCTACACTCTTTATGAGAAGCGGCTTTTGAAGTCTCAGCAAACAGACGAATCCGCCCTTCAGGATATCTCGCCTGAGGAGAGGGCTCGATTTGCAAGTTATTTTGCCGGCATCAAAAAAGAAGAGGTGCCGTTGATTTCGCCCCTGGATCATGGGTCTGAAAATGCTCAAGTTGTGGTTGTAGAGTTTTCGGATTTCGGTTGCCCTCATTGTGCGCGTGCCGCCACTCAAATTATTCCAGAAGTAAAAAAGCTTAAAGACGTGAGGGTTGTCTTTTATCCCCTCCCTATTGACCCTGCTTGCCACCCCAAATTTGTAGGCAAGGGTCCCTCCAATGGCCGCTGTGAATGGGCGAAAGGAGTACTTTGTGCGGCTCAGCAAAACAAAGAATGGGAGTATCATGATTTTGTGTTTCGGAGACTGGTCGATGATCAGCACTTGCCCCGATTTTCATTTGAGGAAGTCGAGTCTGTCGGGCTCGAGAGAGCGGCTTTTGAAAAGTGTTTTTCAGATACAGCCTCAGATGCTCTTTTGAAGTCTCTCATTGAGCTGTCCATCCAGTTAGATATTCAGGGGACCCCAACGTTTTTTGTGAATGGGCGGCGATTTAGGGGTTTGATTCCTTTAAAGGCGATGCTCGCTGCAGTGGTGGAGGCTCGAAAAGATGTTCAACCCTAAAGGGAATCGTGCGATCGGTTTTGCCTTTTTGATGATGCTGGCGGCTGCGGGTGCTGTCTTCTTCAAGAATGATTTGGCCGAAGTGGCGATTCGATTTCAGAAGGATAAGCATTTTGTTCGTATCAACGATGAATATTTTCGTGTGGATTTAGCAGTGACGCCTGATCAGTGGCAAAGAGGTTTAATGTTTCGAGAGCGGTTGGAGGAGAACCAAGGAATGCTCTTCATCGGGGCATCGGAGAAGCCGAGATCTTTTTGGATGAAGAATACTCCTGTTTCTCTAGATATTTTGTTTATAGATCGAGAAGGCCGAATTGTTCAAGCAGCCGAGAGAACAACTCCGTTCTCAGAAGAATCGATTCCTAGTGGCGGGCCAGCGCTTCATGTGCTCGAGATCTTGGGAGGTCAAAGTGCTCAGAGAGGTATTCGGATCGGAGATCGAGTAGAGTTTTTGTTTGATCTGCCCACATCTCAAGAAGAAGATCTTGCTCATTAGTCTTTAAGCACAGACTCGATTTCGACCAGAGGTCTTGGCTTCGTAAAGTCGTTTGTCGGCTTCATCGATGAGATTTTCAAAACTCGCATACTTTTCTCGAGACTGAGAGGATAAGGTGGCCACACCCACCGAAACGGTGATCTTAAAAATATTTTGCCCCGATTTGATTTGAATCTCTGAGACCCCTTTTCTAAGATTCTCGCCCAATTGATGTGCTTTTGTCTTGGGGACATCCCGCATTAAAATGACAAACTCTTCACCGCCGAAGCGCGCCACAATATCATCTTTGCGAGTATGACTAATCAGGTGATGAGCCACTTTTTTGATCGCAATATCGCCGGCGAGATGACCAAAGGTGTCATTTACTTTTTTGAAATGATCAATATCGAGAACAAGAACTGAAAGTTCTCGAAGATGTCGCTGAGCAAAAGAGAACTCTTCTTGAAGGCGCTCTACAAAAAACTTTTTATTATAGGCGCTCGTTAAAAAGTCACGAGTCGCGGCTTCGTAGAGCTGACCTAAAAATTTTGCTTCGACTTCTTCTTTGAGAGCGTATTTAAGAATCGCCACTGCTCCCACTTGAACTTGATCGCCTTCCAAAAGTTTTACGGTGCCGGTAATCTTACGTCCGTTGACGAGAGTGCCATTGGTGCTGCCAAGATCGACTAATTCAGCTCCCGAAGGCTTGATGAGAACTTTGCAGTGATGTCGCGAAACAAGATCATCCTCAATCGAAATATCGCAACTTGGCGCGCGCCCAATCATGAACTCATCTTGCAAAATGGCATAGGTTCGTCCAATTTGCGGTCCGGAGATCATCAGAAAAGAGGGTGTTTGATCAACGACAAGAGGATCGAGCGATTGAATTGGAGCGATGATGGTTTTGTCGTCGCCTGCTGCATCGTCTTCAAGATTTAGCTTTTCGTCGTTCATCTCCGTACCCCTTGATTTTCTTATTATATCTGAGGGTCTTGTGCTTTGGGGGAGTCTGGCCTAAATACGTCAAATCATGGCTTTTCTACTCAAAAGAAAATACCCTCGGCACGGTTTTCGGGATGGCATAAAAATTCTGGGTCCTGTGGGCAGTGAGTATGCGACTTACGAGGATATTAGTCTCGGGGGCATTCGCCTCTTGATGGACCGAGAGCCTATTCAAGGAGAGCGTCTTGACATGGAGCTCCGATTGCCGGGAATGCAAAGAGCGGTTCAATTGAGCGCTCGAGTCATTCGAGTTCAGCCCTGGGGGCGTTCTTTTGAGGTGGGAGCGGCTTTTTCGATGGGTAGCTCTGATCTTTCTAGCTTCTTGAAGTCTGAGGTCGACCTAGAGAGCGGTCCGCACTAAAATTAAAGTGTGTTTCTTGTACTGTCGTCCACTTTTCTGAGTTTGAGTGTTTATGTGGGTACAGCGCCCTGGCAAAAAAGCAGCGTTCGAAGGACGCCGTGGGGAGCCTCCTCAGGATCTGCTCCGAGCGAATCGTCGAGTGCAGCTTTTTTTCAGAGTCTCTTAGGACCAGAAACTCATGGCGATGAATTGGGTGAAGAGGAGCTCCGACGATTACCTTGGGGGGAGTATCAAAGAAAATGGGTTGGCTCTCCGGAGCGAAGCTTTGCTTGGCCTGTTGAGGGAGGAGCGATTTCGTCGGCTTATGGAATGCGTCGAGGGCGAGTTCACGAGGGGATTGATATTGCTGCAGGCGCGGGTAGTCCGATTCGTGCTGCGGCCACGGGCCGAGTTGTTTTCTCAGGCAACGTTCGAGGGTACGGTAACACGATCGTGATTTATCATGGAGATGGTTTGGCCAGCGTCTATGCTCACAATCGAGAGAATTTAATGCAGGTCGGTCAGATTGTTTCGCGCGGGCAGACCATTGCTACTGTGGGACAAACGGGTCGAGCCACGGGCAATCATGTGCATTTTGAATTGCGTCGAAATGGAAAAGCGATCAATCCTCTTCGCTTTCACTTTGATCGAGACATGAATCTCTCGCAGCGCTAGTCGTCTCTTTTCGTTAAGCGCTGAAGACTTTGATTTAATCGTCTTTCACTTTTGGGCAGCTTTCTGGGATTCCCTCGTTTTTTGCTGTCTCTTTTTTGATAAACGGGCACCTCGCTTTTTATTTTTTCTAAAATAAAGTCATCATCGAGATAGTCGAGGGCTTGTGAAATTTGCTTCCAAAAGTCTTCGCAGGAACTGGCGAGACAAGAGTTTTGTGTGGCGCCCGTTTTGACCTGGCGATCATTGCTTACGACCAAGTAGCGACCTGGATTTTCCTCGCAGAGTTCGATGATCCGCAGATCGGCTGAGCCCTTGCCGACAGTGAACTCAAGCTCTACTCGACCATAACGATCTCGTCCTCGGTCTTGACCGTCAAAAACAAGAGTCACTTGTTTGACTCGCGGCGAAAGTCGATCGTGAATGGTCTTCGTCAACCAAAGGCGTTGGGCTTCGAGGGAGGAGGGAAGCTCTACTTTTTTTTCTAAAAAATGAAGAAAGTTGTAACCATCGATGAGGACCTGCATGACTTTTGATCATGACAGAGCCTGAGAAACTCGTCTAATCTTAGGCGAGTGGACGGTCCTCATTCTCAGATTCCAAGCGTGAAGCGACGTTATCTTCGGCAAGACTTCGTCTTGCCGGTCAGGTTCGAGTGGCAAGGGGAATTGCGGAGTTGTTTGACGACGACTTTGGGTGAGGGGGGGCTCTACATTCAGACGCTTCTGCCTCCTCCGATTGGAAGCCGAATTTTGCTGGAGTTTGAGTTGGATTCTTTGGGGAAGATTCAGGTGACAGGTGAGGTGAGGCATTCGCTGGAGAACACGTACGGGTCTCTGCCTGCCGGCTTTGGTGTTCAATTCCTGGATTTGAAGGAGTCCGATCGGCAGCTCATCCTTCAGTTTATGAGCTCTGAGTCCTTTTAAAAAAGCAGTTGCCAGACTTCTCCCCAAAGGCTTTTTTGTTTGCTCGCGGCGGCATAGCCAAGTGGTAAGGCAAGGGTCTGCAAAATCCTCATCCCCGGTTCGAATCCGGGTGCCGCCTGATCTTCAATCAACAACCAAAAAAAACAAGCACCCGGATTCGAACCGGTTCCGGTTCGTCCGACCGAAGGTCGGCCTTTGGCCGAGCGGGTGCCGC
This sequence comes from Bdellovibrionota bacterium, assembly GCA_044351695.1. Classification (GTDB taxonomy): domain Bacteria; phylum Bdellovibrionota; class UBA2394; order UBA2394; family UBA2394; genus JBILFF01. The sequence goes on along the minus strand of JBILFF010000088.1, from coordinate 18 downwards.
CTGATCTTCAATCAACCC
>JBILFF010000012.1:0-26585 GCA_044351695.1 Bdellovibrionota bacterium | reverse complement strand
CGAATCGAGCCACACATGCCCAGTGAGATTCGAACTCACGAGTATCGTGTCTGGCAAAAGGCCAGCCTTCGGCTGGACGAATCTCACCTCCTCCGCCACGAAGCGAGCCACACATGCCCAGGCTCTTCGGTTCTTCCCGTTTTAGTGTGAGTAATTTATGGCTTAAACTCGACAGGCTTTTCGGCCAGTTCATAGGTCAAGGCCAAGCGAATAATGTAGTTCAAATTATTTTCGCCTCGCATCGAGTACTGAATGATGGCTTGAATCTCAGAACTACCCAGGGCGACTCTTCTAAAAACAGCCTGTCCAAAAATTTTAAGTGGGTCCAGCTCTTGAACTCGTTGTTGCTCCTCACCAGGATTGATCAGAAGCCGACGCCCATGCTCGACAAAACCTGTTAACCAGCGCTTCGAAATCGCAGACTCTTTTTCGGGCATCTCAAACTCAAGCAACTCGTACATTCGCGCACCTTTCGCGCTTGGCGACTCCGTAGTTACAGATCGAACGACTTCGCGAGCTTTATCAAATACCACCTCATGACGAATCGCTTCTTCAAAACTCAGTCGATCCGCCTGTCTCCACATCTGAAGGGGCAGATTTAAATCAACAATCACTTCTGAAGAGGCACCCCAATTCCACTCTCGCGAAACGCTGTCGTCGTTGCTCAACTCGCCTAGCGTCTCCAAGAGCCTTGAAAATCTGAGCTGTTCTTGCGACTCGACTTGAAAGCTGCGAACAACAAAAGATTTGAGTGTGTACAAACCAATCGCAAGCTCTTGTGGAGATACAATGCAGGGATCTTTTTCATCAGGCAGCTCAAAATTACCCTCTAAGATCCCGCAGTCCTGAGAACGCTGGGCCCGCTGATCGATGGACTCTGCAGCCGCATCATTAGGCTCCCGAATGCCAAAACTGGCTGGGCCGTCGGGTGACACCATCACCACCTGTCTTTCGACTTCTTGACCACAAGCTCCAAGAACCAACAGAAGAGAAACCGACAATAAGCTTTTTGCCACTTTCATTGCGCCCCTCTATAGAATGGGCTGGCCGTCCACACAATCCCCCCCAGAACTCAAAGAAGATCAGGAACTTAGGGAATGACCAAGGGAAGCAGATCCGAGCAATTTCGCCCCTCAACGCGAACGACGAAGCTTGCAGTGACTCGGGCTTCGGCCTCTGAGAGCACTCGATTCGCTTCTGCAGGAGCTAGATTCGCGCCTAAATTTGCTTTTGAACTCGAAGATCCACGCCCAAACAAACTCTCTGATGAAGCCACCACACGTGCGGTTTGCCTTTCGAGATCTGCTTCAACCACTACTGGCGCCCGAAGTTCTACTCGATACAGGCCACTCGTCAGGCGCGGTTGGATGCGCGGTTGATACAGATAGCGATGCGGTTGCTTTGTGATCTTTACCAGCAAGTCACTGCGCTCCTGAGGCGACATAAACTCCAGAAGGTACACGCCATCCCCACCACCGATTCGGTAGTGATCCTTAATCACAAAGGCTTTCGGATCGCTAAGAATTAAATTGAGCCGCTCTCGCAAAAACTCGCCTCGACTGCCTACAAAAAGCTTCGTTTCGACAGTCGGAATAATCTCATTCGCAAACTCTCCAAGGTATCGCTTTCGTAGCTGCGGCATGAAAGCCAAGAGCGCTTTAGAGCTTGAAATATCTTGGCCCGGCTCATTGAGTGTCACAAGACGACCCGAGGCCATCACTGACTCAAGACCCTGAATTTCTAAGGCTCGAAGCTCGGCTACTTTGTGGTGAACCACGAGATCGTTCCAATTCAATGGGCGGTACTGATTGGCCTTAGGATCATAAAGATCGGGCTCAAAGTGAGATGCAAAGGCAGTGACTTCACGAATCTCTAACGAATCATCCAAAAAATAGAGTCGCCCGTCGCGAACCTCAAAACGTCGCTCAGCGATTTCTGAACCCGAGACCAAAACCCAACCAAACTGCTCTCGAAATTTTTTACGAAACTCAGGCCAATCCACGCCAAAAGATCGTTCCTCCGTAAAATAAAGACGAAATGCATTTGAAGAAGAGTCTAAAGACTCAAGTCGCCTCAACCAGGCTGAGATGAGCTGAGCAGATCCTGGTCGCTGCATTCTCCAAAGCTCCAAAACACCCCCAATATTCGTCGTGTTTTGCTCAAGAACCACAAAACCCGATTCACCTGCCGGAAAGTAATCAGCTCCCGACATATGAAAGCTCGGACGACGACCCGACTCGCCCGACAAACGACGCGACCAATAATCGGGTCTATAAAAAGGACTCTCTTGAATAATCACTCGAAGCTCGGGGAAATCCCGAAAGAGAGCCTCTGGGTTCGTATAAAGCTCCGAAAAGAAGCGAGACTCGACTAAGGCGCGTTGCTCTGAATCGATACGAATAAGCCGCAAGCTTTCTTCGTCAATGCTATGGGGCCTCTGTGCTTGAGGGACTCCCACGGGTATGAGGGTCTCCTCGGCCATTAAGCTCGACGAGCACGTCCCAAGCCAAGCTCCGACAGCCATAAATAAAATTAGTCGAATCGTTCGCACCAACATCGCCCAAAAACTCTTTAAATGCATCTCCCCTGGACTGCAAGAAGAAGCCTTCGCCAAAACGAATTTATTTTCTCTTGGTCATCAGGAGCTGTTTTGCGGCTTTTCGGATGGGCGGGGCGACTGTTTTTGAGCGCGAAACATCGTTGAGATCTCGCAAAACCAAAAACTTTATGAATCCCATCGCATCTTGGAGAGGTGTTTTAGGATGATTCACTAGGTTCAATTTAATTCCGTAGTTCTTGGTCCAAGTAGGATTACGCGAAATATCTCGAATGACATCTTCGGAAAGATGCTTCAGCGACGAAAAAAGGACGATTTCATTCTCATTGATTCGAGGCGAGCGCAAGACGGCTGTAGACACCGTCTTGTTGGTGTCTCTCACTAAAATCGCTCTAGCCTCTTTGTTGCCCTTGAGAGCCAATTTGACCTTTGCTCCCGTCGTTAAGGTATTGATGTAGTTGAGCAAACTGAGGCGCTTCTCTTCACTGAGATTCTCTTGATCAAGCGTTTCGACTGACGCCTCAAGAGCGGGCGACTCAGCCAGAGCGGCTGGGGCATCGACCGGGGCCTTCGCGCCGGGCTCTGCCACAAAAATGCCTGCAAGACGTAAAAATTGTCTGAGACGATCTGTATTACTCTTAAGATTTTTTGGATTCTTCTCAAGAGCCAAAACGATTTCGGGACTTTCGATGATTCGCTCTTGATTGTTCGCAATGATGGTCGTGAGACGCTCAGAGCATGAGCTAGCGACCAAAATGAAAACCAAATTGGGTGTAGCTTCATTCAGCAAAATCGCTTCCAGCAGATTCTCGGACTTTTCAAACTGAATGGCATAAAAATGAAGGGCCCAATGAGGAAGCCGCCCACTCAAGACAGCCAAAACACTTTTCTCGGGGTAACTGGCCAGAGACTCCAAAGAAGCCTTTCGAAGTGCTTCTTGGCTGCTCAAAGAAAAATAGGCCCAACTCGAGAGCAAAACGGCTGGTGGCACGGGCGCCAACCCCTTGGCCAGCATCAAACTGAGCTTCTCATTAGTCGGCTGGATAAACTTTTTGATCTCAGGATCTAGCTCGTCATAAGAAGGGAGATGAATAGCATTCAGCGAATCATTTTTCTGCACAAACCGAGCCCCCGTTGCGCCGCTCTCAAGAGAGCAGCTTCATCGCATGTAATGACAAATCCTCTTTATATTTTGCACCTCGAACTCGAAATCTGCGAGCCCATCCACCGGTCAAAACAAGATTTACGCGGCGTCCCACTTGCGCTTCAGCTCGCTGCCGAGCCCCATCGATCAGAGCTTGGATCTGATGGGCGAGCCCCGATTGAATACAGTCGTGAGTACTCTTGCCCCACAGCTGCTGCGTTTGTCTCCATCTGAGCTGAGGCAGCTGATCGGTTTTTTCGTAAAGAGCCTCAAGCTGCAGCCGAGGTCCCGCTAAAATCCAGCCCCCCCTGTGCTTAGCCTGATGATCCATAAAATCCACCGTGATGGCAGAGCCCAAATCAATCACCAAGGCCGGCAATAACTTGGAGCGGCTTAGCCAAAAGCAATTCAAGGCTCGGTCGATACCGATTCCCTTAGTGTAGGCGAGCGGCACAGATAAATCTTTCGGCTTAATCCACTGAGCCATCATATTGTTTTTCTTAATCTGTTTTTTTAAGAAATCCTCTTCGGATTTTAAAACACTCGCTATCACCCATGGATGTTTCTGATAGCGACGAAGGAGCTGCAGAAGCCGAACTTGAAGCTCCTGACGAGAAAACTCACCGCGATTGCGGCCACAGATCCACGCGCCTCGCGAGTTGCCGAGTTTAAGATAAAACTTCGTGAGGGATTGTTTATTCAAGGCTCAATTCTCCATCGACTTTCAAAGTCATTTGCTCGCCGGATCTTAAGCAGAGCCGCCCCTCATCATCGACTCCCAAAATTTCACCCTCAAACTTTTGATCCCCCACAAGATAGGCAACGCTCCTGCCCCTCCTCCAGAGTCGACGCTCGTAGTCTGCTCGAAACGACTTAAACCCAGTGCTCTCAAATATTTTCAGCATCCTCTCGACCGAATTCAAAATCGCATCCACATCGATCACGGCTCCGATCCCCTTAAAACCCGAACTCTGAAGATCAAAAAAGTTGAGTCCGATTCCAATCACCACCATCAACTGACCGCCCTGAGATCGAGACTCGATGAGTATTCCGCCCACCTTTTGATCGTTCTGCATCAAATCGTTGGGCCACTTTAAACAAAGATCTAATCGATCGATTGCCCCCGCTACAGCCAATCCTACCGCCAAACTCAGGCCCGCAAAATTCTGAGACTGCCAGCGCAGACCGAGACTGAGTGCCATCGAACGCCCCTCTTCAAAAGCCCACTCGCGCTGCAACCGCCCACGACCACGCGTTTGTTTTTTTGCTGTGACGACGAAGGGAGTGGGCGAAGCTTCTTGCATCAGCGCCCAAGCTTGATCTTGAGTCGATAGCAACTCAGCATAATCATGACGGTTCCACATCATGATTCAAGTTAGCGTATTCTGAATTTTATCGCATCAGCTTAAGGCTTGAGTAAAAGCTTGGTGATTTCTTGCTTGAGCTGCTTTTCAGCAAGGGCTGGCAGATTCTTATCGATCCATGCCCGAATTTCTTCACGTGCGAGCTCATCAAAACGAATTCGGCCCGTGACCTCCACTTCGCGAGAATCTTGTGCCGCCTCTTCTAAGCGAAGATGGACAGGGGGCAGTTCGACGGAAGGCTCCTCAGCCTGAAGAGCCTCTTCCCCCCCTGAGACAGGCTGCCCTTTCGCCTCATGACGATCACGATCGATCTCCGCTGCAATACTTGCCAGCCGAGACTGTGGGTCTTTGGGTAAAGTCTTCTCAGCCTCTCGATATGAGCTAAAAGGCCCTGAGGCTGCCGCGGGAGCAGCGGGAATCAAAACTTTTTTGGTGTCATCCTCAGAATCTACTCTCGCCGCGGGGTCGGTTCGCTCCTCGCTTAAACCAGTCAGATTTTGAATCATCGCCCAAAGAGCTCGCGAGTCGAAGGGCTTATCTAAGTAGGCATCGGGACCTACTTTGGCCATGGCTTCTCGCTCCTCCGCAGTGGGATTGGACCTCATCAAAATAATCTGGACGCTCTTGAGTTGCTTATCCTTTCGGATCTCGGCGCAAAGCTTGAGCCCATTAATCTCTCTTAACTTAGCGTCTAAAAGAATCAGCTCGGGCTTGAGCCTCTTGATTTTGTTTTTAGCATCGAAGCCATCAAAAGCTGTGATGACTTCAAACTCAGTACCTGCAAGAGTGAGATTCACGAGTTTTTGGATTGTAATAGAATCATCAGCCACCAGAAGCTTGCGTTTACGAGAGCGAGAGAGCGGTGTGGAATTCATGTTCATAGGCTACGTCTTAAGAATATCTGAAGGTGTTCCCGCTCTCCTACGCAAAAACTAGGACTCGCAGCGCAAATTGTCCCCTGGGTGCCGCAGCAAAATCATAAAAAATCGCCTTAAAAGTCACTTAAACGCTTAGTCCCTTGGTACGAGCTTTGCAATTTCATCCACGCAGAAGGTGAGCCGGTAAATCTGGCCCTGGTGTTTGCAGACCGTCATTTAATTGACGACTTCTTGCACCACAGAACATTGGCCGAATGGACTTTGATTGAGGTAAAAGATTCTCAGTCGAAGCTTAGGGAGAGGGATCTAAAACCATGAAGACTTTGAGTGCAAAAGATAAAAGAACAGGAATCCGAATTCCACTCCTCTCAGAAAGAGTAAGTTTTATCGCTGAGGGCGCTAGAACGGAGGCCGATGTGGGTGATATCACACCCGATGGAGCCTTCTTAAAAACCGAAAAAATTCTTCGTCCCAAAACTCCCATCACTTTAAACGTTCAACTTCCCGGAGATCTTGGCCTTCTCAGCCTTGATGGAGAAGTGGTTCGAGTAAACTGGGCCGTGAATCGAAAGAAAAACAAAGAAAACCTGGGGATGGGTGTTCGCTTTGACAAGCTCAACTCAGGCACCAAAAAGATTTTAGATGCCTACGTCGTTTATCTTCGAAACAAACAAATCATTAATGTTTCAAAGCGAATCATCGAGGAGTTTTTCGGTTCACAAGGACCCAAGAAGTAACCGACCCTGATTATTCAACCGTTACAGACTTCGCTAAGTTTTTAGGTTTATCGACGTTACATCCCCGCTCGACGGCCATGTAATACGCATAAAGCTGAAGGACGACGACACTCAAAAAGGGGCTCAGCTCTTCTCGTACTTTCGGTATCGGAATCCATGCATCAGAAATTCTTTTAGCTTCTTCACAGCCCTCAGTTCCTACCGTCACTAAGTGACCCCCCCGTGCTTTCACTGCCTCCATATTTGAAATCATCTTAGGAAGATTAGAATCCTCAGGGGCGACGCAAACCACCGGCCACTGATCCGAGATCAAAGCGATGGGCCCATGCTTCATCTCTCCCCCAGGATAGGCTTGCGTATTGATGTAAGCGATCTCCTTGAGCTTCAGAGCTCCCTCAAGCGCAATGGGATAACTAATCCCGCGACCCAAGTAAAAATACTGCTCGTAATCTTTGTATCGCCGAACGATTTCACGAATGCGCTCTTTCTCAGCGATCACCTTCTCAATGCTCTGCGGGAGAGCTGAGAGATCTTTTAAAAACTTTTTGATCCATTCCTTTTTTTGCGTTCGCTTGGTTTCTGCTAGCTTTGCTGCCAAAAGCGCGAGCGAAGTCATCTGTGCTAAAAAACATTTTGTAGAGGCAACTGAGATTTCTGGTCCTGCATGAGTATAGATCACCTCTTTCGTGCTTCGAACAATCGAGCTCTCTACCGTGTTGGTGATTGAAAGGCTTCGACTCCGAAGAGCCTTGGCCTGCTGAATGGCAGCCAACGTGTCTGCCGTTTCTCCAGACTGAGAAATCGCTACTGATAAAGTATTCTTCGAAAGGATGGGCTTACGATATCGAAACTCCGAGGCCCAATCAGCTTCAGCATGAACCTTCGCGACTTGCTCAATCCAATGTTTTCCAATTAAGCCCGCATGCCATGCCGATCCACAGGCGACCATTGAAACACGATCAAACCTCTTCCAAATTGTCGAAGGCCATCGAACGCTATCAAATTCGACTCCTGAGAAGCCGGCCTTCACTCGCCCCCGCAGCGTGTCTTGAATCACTCTCGGTTGCTCATGAATTTCTTTGAGCATGAAATGTTCATAGCCCTCTTTTTCAGCCATGCTCACGGACCAATCAATGTGCTGCGACTTTCGCTGCACCGATTTACCATCAAAGTCAAAAAGCCGGACTCGTGAGGGCTCAACAAAGGCAAGCTCTCCGTCTGAAAGAATTAAAAAATCTCGCGTATACGCGAGTAGCGCAGGAATATCTGAGGCCACGAAATTCTCTCCATCACCCAACCCCAACAAAAGGGGGGAGTGTTGCTTAGCGACAAAGAGAACTTTGGGATTCTGAACCCAAATAGCTCCGATCGCAAAAGCCCCTTTTAATTTTTTCACCAATTTAAAGCAGCTCTTTTCAAAATCCCCCTTGGTTTGATCGATGAAACGCTGCAAAAGATGGGCGATCACCTCGGAGTCGGTGTCAGAAGAGAATCGATGGCCCAAAGACGATAACTCTTCACGAAGCTGCTGATAATTTTCGACGATTCCATTGTGAACAATCACGACATCTCGAAAACGATGAGGATGGGCATTTTTTTCAGACGGCTTTCCATGAGTCGCCCATCGCGTGTGTGCCAAGGCCGTTGTTCCTCTCACTGGCTTTGCCTGAAGGGCTTGCTCTAATCGATCAATCGCCCCCTCGGTGCGCCGAATCTCTAACTCTGCCTGAGGACCACCGTTGATATAAAGACCAGCAATGCCTGCAGAGTCGTAACCTCGATACTCAAGCTTTTTGAGCGCCGACAAAACAATGGGAGTTGCCTCACGACTTCCTACATAACCCACGATGCCACACATTCTATTTGCCCCCTGCGTCTCTACGCTTTTCTCTAAATCGCTTTCCTGCTTGAGCAAGATTTTTTTGTTCAACCCTCGTCATCGCCATCTCTTGAGCCGCTACATTTTCTGTAATCACCGAGCCCGCGCCCACCACGGCCTCATCGCCGATCTCCACCGGCGCTACTAAAGACGAATTTGATCCAATGAGAACTGACTTACCAATTTTCGTTTTAAACTTTGAAAATCCATCAAAATTACAGGTGATCGTACCAGCCCCAATATTCGCAGACTCACCAATCTCGGCATCTCCAATGTAACTGAGATGATTAGCTTTAGAAGACTTTCTGAAATGCGATTTCTTTGCTTCAACAAAATTTCCGATTTTCACCTTTTCTTCTAAAACACATCCAGGCCTTAGTCGTGCGTAAGGCCCCACCACTGCGCCCGAAGCCACACTGGAGTCTTCGATGATGCTAAAGGCCTCCACAGAAACACCAGAAGCCACGCGTGTTCGACCGCGCAGAATCACCTGCATACCCAAATACACATCCGGCCCCAACTCCACCGTTTCATCAATCCAGGTCGCTGCAGGATCATCCATACAAACACCCTCGGCCATCCAGCGTGCGTTGATCCGCATCTGCAGAATACGACGCGCCAAAGAGAACTCCTCTTGAGTATTAATCCCTAAAGCCTCTGAGCTATCGCCCAAAAAATAGGATGTGGTCTTACGGCCATTTTTTCGCGCGTAAGCTAGAATATCTGTAAGATAAAATTCTCCGGTTTTATCATTGGCCGTCAGGTTTTGTGCTGCCTCGATCAGCAGCGAGAGCTTCATCAAATAAAATCCCGCATTCACCTCTAAAATCCGCAACTGCTCGGCCGAGCAATTTTTGGCCTCGACGATCTCAGACAGCTCGCCTGAAGAATCACGTACAATTCGTCCGTAATTCCGCTCAGGGGGCATTTGCGTGGTGATGAGACTGAGATCGGCATTCTGGATAAAATAACGATCTGCGAAAGCCTTAAGACTTTCAGGCCGCAACAAAACATTGTCTCCCCCAAAGATGAAAACGTGCGTGTTCTGCGCATCCTCTGCAGAAAAAGTTTTGAGCGCTTGGCGAACGGCATCGCCCGTGCCTCGTGGGGGATCTTGAATCGCAAAGCTGGTCTTTCGTGCCTGAGATAGACCTGTGAGCTGCAAATACTCTCTCACCGAACCCTCGACTTCAGCTCGTTGATGCCCAACCACCAAGCAAACTTCTGACCCCAAAAAAGCAGCTTGGTTCCAAGCTCTTTCAATCACGCTAAAGCCCATCAAGGGATACAATAATTTAGAGCGCTGGGTCTTCATTCGGGTACTTGCTCCAGCAGCCATCACTATCGAAATAATCTTTGATTCACCCACTCTCTATTTGTCGTTGATCTTATCAGCTCTGGCAAGTGTTCGAGCTACACAGTAAACGACAATCTCATCACAAAGAGGCATAAGGAGCTCCAGAGATCGAAGAATTGACGCAGCGCTTGTCATGACATCGTCCACAAGTAGTAAACGAGAAACAAAAGGGGCTTGAGGATTCAGACGATAGCATCTTCGCAACCAACGGAGTCGATGAGCGCGAGTCATCTCTTTTTGCGAATACAAGAACGACTCACGAATAAAAGGGCGAATCACTGGCAAATGGAGCATTCGAGAAAGATGCTGAGCAAGAACTTCAGAACAATCAAAAAATCGCTCGCGGCGGTGTTGAGGATCTGAAGGCACCACCGCCAGAGCCTGGGGAATAAAAGACCACTGAGGAAGATCATGGAGCCTAAGTTCGCGCCAGCGCTCCGGTTGACGATGCTGCTTTATACTCTGAATCCAAGTTCGAACACCGCCTTCATAGAGAAAACTCGAAGACAGGGTCTTGAGTTTTGGGAATTCGGCCCACTGACAATGCGGCTCATGAAAGCTGCCGCAAGCCAAACAAATCTTTTGGGGGTCAATGGTTAGGAGCGGTCGACACGCTTCACAAAAAAGCTCCCAGCTCGGTTCTCGGCAGTTTTCACAAGTGGGTTGTAGCAGGTGGCGCATATCGCCCTCTGCCAGCGCTGCCATTTTAATCAAGTCATGATTTCTCGGCCTTCTCTATTGGTAAAATCTCAGTTTTGTCTGGATCGGCCGACAAGCCGTCAGAATCAGCGAGAGAGGATATCTTCTCTTCAGCATCGGGGCTGGCCCCACTAAAAACTTCACCTAGGCCTAGTTTGACCTCCAGCTCCCGAATTTTTTTTACATAGAAATCTCGCACCTGAGCCTGAGACTTCTGAGCTGAATCCTTAACCTGAATCATCTTGACCCGAAGAGCGTCGATCTGGCGCTGAGACTCTACGAGTCGCGCTTCACGATCGAGAAGTTTGGCCTCTACTTCTGAGAGGCGAACCTTGAGCCTCTCGGTTTCTGTCTGAGCCTTCTTTTTTTCACCCTCGAGCATGGCTTTCAGCTTGGGTCGAAGGTCGTCTCCCTTGCGCGCTATCTCCTTCTTCGATTGCTCCAGCTCAGCACGCAGGGTTTCGAGCTCTGTCTCCAGCGACCTCATGCGCAAAGTAATCTCATCATCTTTTAGTGACCCTAAAGCAAAGCCTTCAGATGACGCCGAAAAAAGCTGAGCGGGAGAGAGCTGCAATCCGTTGGCCAGAATTTCTATAATCTGCTCCTCAGGATTTTCTCCTTGCACATAAAAATTAGCGGAGTGAGGAGTCTGAGCATGATCGTCAAAAGATTTTAAGATTTCGCCTAAATTCATCAAAACAATCGGAGTTTGAAGCTCAGCGGATTTCAGTTTGTGGCAAATTTTAAGCACCGACTCTAAATGAGAGGCCGACTGAAACGAAAACAAATAAACGGCATGATCCCCAACGGTGACCGCTCGTAGTCCCGAGGGCCGAATTTGATCGACCACATATCCAGACAAGGAGAGACGGTCGGCGACTTCAAAATCGCCATCGTAATCACAAAAAAGTATGCGATGTCCTGATTCCATCCCCCACCCGAGCTTCTACCTTGATAGTATAGCGCGCCCGAGCAAAAATGGATGACGCTTAGCGGTAGGCCTCAAAAGCCTCGGCGACCGCTTTTTGAGTAATCTCTCCGCCATGCACATTAAGACCTTTGGCCAGAGCGAGGTCTTCTTTGAGAGCTTTGCGCAAACCAAATCCCGCCAGCTTACGAAGGTAAGGAAGGGTAACGTTGGTCAAAGCAAAGGTCGAAGTACGTGCCACCGCTCCAGGAATATTTGCGACGCAATAATGTAAAACACCAGCTTCAAAATAAGTTGGATTGGTGTGAGTCGTGGGCTTTGTGGTCTCAAAGCAACCACCCTGATCTACTGCTACATCTACAACCACAGAGTTAGGTCGCATTTGAGAGAGCATCTGCCGAGTCACTAGTCGCGGCGCCAATGCTCCCGTGACCAAAACCGCTCCAATCAAAAGATCAGAGTGCGAAACTTCTTCTGCGATTGCATCCGCATTCGAAACGATCGTCGAAATTCTACCGCCGTAAATATCATCCAAGTAAGCAAGTCTCGTCGGACTAATATCAAACACTGAAACCTGAGCCCCTAAACCCACCGCCATCTTAAGAGCGTTAATTCCTACAACGCCGCCACCAATGATGGTCACTCGTCCGGGCTTCACTCCGGGTACCCCACCCAGCAAAACTCCACTGCCTCCCTTATCTCGCTGCAGATAGTGAGCGCCAATCTGAACCGATACGCGGCCCGCCACTTCAGACATCGGACGAAGAAGAGGAAGTGAGCCGTCGGGCAACTCAATCGTCTCATAAGCAATCGCCGACACTCGTTTTTCGATCAGCTGCTTGGTAAGCTCTGGAGCTGGAGCTAAATGAAGATAGGTAAAAATGACCTGACCCTCTTTCATCATCTCTACTTCGACGGGCTGCGGCTCTTTCACTTTAACAATCAGCTCGGCACGCTCCCAAAGTTCTGAAGTATTCGCCACGATCTTGGCACCGGCCTGCACGTATTTATCATCAGCGATTCCACTGCCTAGTCCCGCTGATTTTTGAACGAGCACTTCATGCCCGTCCTGAACTAAATTTGCCGCTCCGGCAGGGGTTAATCCCACACGATATTCGTTATCTTTAATTTCTTTGGGGCATCCAATAATCATAGTGATCGACACATTCGCCAGGACTAAAAATACTGTCAACGTCGAAAGCCCCCTTTAAACAAACCGATTTCGAGAACTCCTCGGGATCCTGCGTCAAAGTGATTGCCGACTCCCCCTGGCGGCCCGCTTGCCCCCAGTCTCATCTGGATGCTGATCATCTTCTTACAGCTCTTTTCTCTTCCACTCCTTGGCCTAGCCCTACTTGCCGCTGTCGACTCCGGAGAGCTGGGTCGTCGCCCCCTAGAGCAACTTCAGCTCGATGCCGTCAGTCTATCGCTCTGCCACCATGATCAAGATACCCTTCATCAAGTGGGCAAGTTGAATGGTCTGATTCTTCAAACTCAGCGCGCCCTCGATTCGGCTTTCACGGCCTGCGAAACGCAAGCCCTCAGCAGTTCCATCGCTTACCTCGTCTCCTTTGAGGCCTGTGCGCGCGCGTTTTTGCTACCGCTTGTGAGATGGGGGCAGAGCCTCGAAAAAAAACAAGAGGCTTGGGCGCACCACCGGCGAACTCTCGCCAAAGAAGCATTCTTTCTTTCTCTGTTAAGCAAAAATGAGATCCCATTTCATGAGATTCAACTCAACTCCCAAGCCTTTGAGAGTCTCGATTCGGCCATGATTCGCTCACCACTGAAGAGCTTTTCAAGACTAGCAGAGGCGGCTGCTCAGGCCCACGCAGGCTCGTCCTATATTTGGCCCCGCCTCTGGGTGGCTCGACACTCAACGTTTAAGCAGCTCATGAAACTGAACATGCAAAGATTCCCCCATCGTGAACTGCCCGAGATCCATAAAAACTCCCCACTCCGCTGGCGATCGCTTCGAGCGAGCGCGAGTGCAAAATCGCAAAGCGAATGCCGAACTCAAGAGCAAAGAGCGGGATTCAATTACGAGGTCCTATGGACGCGGTAAGAGTATTTCGTCGTAGATCCCAAAAAGCCTGGATGAGCTTTGAGCTGAGCTTGATTATTCCGGTGATAATCTTTTGTTTAGTTCTTCTGCTTGAAATGAAGGAGCGGTCCAAAAGACGAATGAATCGAGCTCAGGACCTCAGCCTCGCGCTTCAGCGAGATCACCGAAGAGCCTCGGGAAGTTCTTTCTGCGTGATACCGGCAATCTCTTTAGGGCCGGAGCTTTCCCAAACCCTCTACACGCAAACTCAAGTGTACTGGAGTTTAGATAGCTTTGGTCTCGGATCTCAAAGCCCCTGCGCCCTCGCCCATCTGCAAATTCAAGCAGAGAAATAGAGTCTTAGCGAACGGGTCGGTGGCCCCTTTTAAGGGCGGCCTGGGGTGGACCTGTCGCAAAAGAAAAAGCCCACAAAAATCCGATGACTCTTAAAACACTAAGTCCTTTCAGGCTCTTAGGATGTGGCCCCCAGGCCACAGCTCTTGGCATAGGAGTTGCGACAGTTTTGGACTGATCGCGGGTCCGAGGGGATCCGAAAGCAAAAGGGGAACGTTATGAAGACATATCGAGTATTAGGGCTTTTGGTAGTGCCGACGGTTCTGGGGATTCTTCTCGCCAGTTGCGGCGGTAGTGGTGGAGGCTCACAAGGCATTCCCAGTGGACGGCCGAATTTTAAGTTGGGCAACATCACAATCCTAAACCCCACAAATGGTGAAAGTAACGTCTGCCTGCAGCCCGACATTCAAATCGAAGTGCCCTACAACAGCGGCTTGTGTCGAAATGGTTCTAATTTAGAAGACTGGATCCAAGTGCGAAAAATCGACGGAGAGCAAACCGTAGATCTTTTGCCCACGATGAGCTTTCGTCAAGGTTCTTCAAATTCCTCTACGTGCATGGTAGAAACGCGACCTTCGCGAGCTCTGATTCCAGAATCGGATTACTATATTTCTGTTGATAAAGAAGGGGGCGGAAGCTTTATTTTTAGACCAGGAGCTGCTGCTGAGTTTACAACAACGACTCAATCAGGAAATTCAAATTGCCGAAACGCTTTTAAAATTGCCGACACCAATTCTTGGCAAGAAACAGGCATCTTGGAATTCGGTCAGTATGATAGTGCCAATGAAGAGATTGTTTTTGACGAAGATGAGTTGGTTAACTTCTTTTTTGACAATCTCGCCTCGTCATTGCTGGGCTTTATTTTTCCTGCATCGCCAGTGACTCAAGAGATTCTCTTTAACTCTCCTGTAAACGAGAGAACTCTCTCGTCAAACATCCGAATTTATCGATTTGAGCCGGGCAGCAACCCCAGCTCGTTTAGTCTATTCGAGCCAGTGAATCTTCCGAATGGTGCCTGCGCAGGAGAGCTGGGCAATCCGACTGGTCAGTGTATCTTCATTGACCCACTCGACGATCATCTGGTGGTTGTTCAAATTCCACAAAATTACCTCGCTGACGGAATGTATGTACTCTTCGTTCTCGATGGACTTAAGGCTAAAAACGGAAAGTTTCTGAACAGCACGTACTATAAGAATTTAAATGATTAGATTTCTTAAGAGGAGCTTAGTGGCAGCTAAGCTCCTCTTAAATTAAAAAATGTTCGAGATGATTTCGGGGAGGGAATCACGTGAAGCTGGTAACAGCAGTCTGCTTACAGCCATCGATCGCAGGACTCCTGATGGGCCTGAGTTTAATGGGATGCTCGAGCAGCAGCTCTAAAAACGACAATACGATTCCAGCTCCACTTGGATTTGTTCAGATTCTGTCTACGTTTCCTGAACACGATGCCACCAATCTGCCGCTCGACACCCATCTTGAGATCACCTTCGATCAGAAAATAGATGCTTACTCGGCGATTCCAGAAAACTTTGAGATTTACTCAACCGAGGGCGCGAAAGTCGGAGGCACAAAGCTCGTCAGCACCAAATTCGTTCCGGACCCTCGGGACTCTCGACAAATGGTCAGTCAAATTCGCGTGAGTCTTCAGGATCGATTTCTCTCTCCCAATATGCGCTATATCTTCACTTGGGGAGAACCCAAAGAGGGTATTGAAAATGCGGACGCTTATGGTGTGATGAATCTTTTTGGCGATCGACTTCGCGCTGGGGCCATTGCCTTCACCACAGGAAACTCTTATTCACCTCTCCGATCAGATAGGTTTGACATTGTTTCGGTAAGTCCAGGACGAGTGATGTCTCGAGGGACTAGCTTTAACTTTTCTGGAAAACTGAAAGACATCTTTGATCGTGGCTCAACCGAAGCCTTCTTTACCGCTTCAAAAGATACACCCATTCGAATCACTTTTAATAAAGCGATTGGTCGAGTGGCCGGAATTGATCCCGTAACGGGCCCCATTCTGCCCGAAATTCCTCCCACCTCGATTGAGAGCTTTCCGATCATGATGGTTGGACTTTTTGATACTCAAACAGAATTCGACACCCTGTTTGCCTCATTGCTCAATCAAAACCAATCCTCATGGAATACGTTTCGAACCAGCTACCTGCAACGCCTGAGTGGATCAGTTCGCACCGTCAACAGCCGAAAAACTTTAGTTTTCGAACTCGATAACGATTGTCCGAGTCAAAGAATTTGTGAGTATCCTGACACCACAGCCCAAGCAGTCATTGTGATGCTTCGCGGACTCCGATCTCACATTACCAACGAAAAAATTGGCGGCGAGGAGCGATGGGAAGATTTTGTGACCACGGGTTTTATTCACTTCTCAGGTTTCTCGACTCAGTCTCCGCTTCAGTTTGTTTGGGATTATCTACCGAACAGCTCTCAGAACGCTGCGAACAGTCAGGGAGGCGAATAATGAAATTCGTGAAGCCCCTGAAGGTATTGATCGCTCTTGTTCCACTGCTTCAGGCCTGCGGAGAAAGCAAATCACTGCCTAAATCTCAGTTCATTCGAGACAATCGCAGCCTCGAAAGCACCGTGTCGGTGATTCAAAACTTGCCAGCAGATAACGCCATTAACGTTCCCCTCAACTCTGAAATTCGTCTCAAGTTTTCTGGCAGAATTCGGTGGGAGGATGTCGACTTATTTAACTTTCGGGTCGAGGACGAGTTTGGCATCTCGGTACCAGGCGAGATTCGAACGAATGCCAACAATGACGAAATTGTTTTTACGCCTACTAACCGAAATCAAGATGGACTGTTAAGCCCCAACACCACCTACACGGTTCGATCTCGATATATCGAAAATAGAAATGGTTATCTGATTGGTCCTTACACCTGGCAATTTAGAACGGCTGGGGCCTCAAGCGCTACCGGCCAGTTCAAAGTCGATAAAATCCTTCCGGGAGATGATCTTCTGTTACCTGGCCAGAAAATCGCGGTCAAATTTAACGAAGAAGTCATGCCGCCCGAGCCCGATGAACAGGTGCCCAATGAACCTCAATGCTCATCTACTCTTTGGAATGATGCTTTTCAGATTTTGGTGGTTGTGCCGCTCGACAATGATGGCAATCTCGAAGTGCGCTCGCTGCGACCTGGTAAAATTTGCCGTAAAGTCCAAAATGGGGTGAATCAGTTTGATACCTTGTTATTTTATCCGGCCAACTCAGAGTCGGTCCTTCCAGGAGCCTCCTATGTCGACATTGTGATTCGACCCACTCAAAGTCTGAGGGGAGCCACTAGTGGTCAACGTTTGGAGAAAGAAATTCAAGAACGAAAGTTTGTACTGCCAGACCCCCTTATGATTTTGAATTTACTTTTTTAAATGGAGTTTTCCTAGGGGGTACACACGTAAGGGTCTCGTCTCGACCGGTTAGCACAAGGGATAAAATAGCTACGAGACGAGACCCTTCTTTTAAATCTCTGCCGAAGTCGATTGAAGCCTCACACTAAATTTTTTGGACTGGCCTTTTAAAAAAGGCCGTAAGTGTCGATCCAAAAATTGCTTGGCCTGGATGGGAGCAGCCCCCACCAAACTCTCCACGTCGTGGCTTTTTTCAAGATCTCCACGAAGACTTTGCTGACGAAACTCTTCGTGCAGCGCTTGCCGAGATTTGCCCTTCAAGCTTCCTCGCATCATCTGTCGCTCCGTTTGAAAGTAGCGCGCATTTTCTAAAAATCGTCGCCGCACATTAGGCTCATCGAGTTCGATCTTGCTAAAGGCTCGAAGACCGATTTCTAAAAGTGAGTCTGCCGCCAAGAAAGCTTCAGGCAAAGCAATACGACGAATCGCCGAATCGTCAAGCGATCGCTCTAACCACTGAGTGCCATGAGTCCAAGGCCCACTGCTGGCAATCGTCATTAAGAAACGACTAAGACTTGTCATCCTCTCTGCCAAAACAGGATTTCTCTTGTAAGGCATGGCCGAACTGCCGATTTGATTGTCACCAAAGGACTCTCGCATCTCTCCGAGGTGCTGCAACAACCGAAGATCATAGCTAATCTTTGAAAGCGACGAGGCGAGCTGACTCAGAGCCAGCAAAAACCAACTATCGACTTTTCGAGAAAGCGTCTGGCCACTCACGGCCACGCTCTGATCAAAACCCATTCTTTGAGAGACCGCCTCATCGAGTTTTCGAACTTTTTTGTAATCTCCCTTAAAAAGTTCCATAAAAGAAAACTGCGTCCCCGTCGCACCTTTACAACCGAGCGGGCGGAGGCGGAGGAGGGCAAAATGAAGTTCTTCGTAATCCCACATCAAATCTTGAGCCCAAAGACAAAGACGCTTTCCTACCGTGACGGGCTGAGCCGGCTGAAAGTGAGTAAAGCCGGTGGCCGGCAAGTCCCTCCAAGTCTCGATTCGAGATTCAAGCAACTGCAAACAGCCCATTAGCTTTTCGAGCAAAATCTCGCTCGCCTGCTTCAGAATGAGCACATCGGCATTGTCGGTTACATAACATGAAGTCGCTCCCAAGTGGATGATCCCCTCGGCCCGAGGCGCTTGTTCCCCAAAGGCCTTCACATGACTCATCACATCATGACGCAACTGCTTCTCCCACTCTCGTACCCGTCGCAGATCTATTCGATCTCGAGCTTTCTTGAGTTCCCGAATCTGATCGGCACGAATCGGCAGTCCTAGCCGTCTTTCTTCTTCTGCCAAAATGATCCACAAATCTCTCCAGAGAAGCGCTCGGTACTCCTCTGAGAATAGCTCAATCATGCCTTTGCTTGCGTAACGACTAGAGAGCGGATTACGGTATTGAGGCGTGCTCGACTCCGTTTCCATATTTCTCAAAGTCGCCGTTTTTGATGTTTTGTTTTTTCGAGCGTTTTTTCTAGTCGGCATTTTTTTGGCCATGCCCTTAGTTGTTCCATCAGTCTTTGCTCAAGAGCAAGCGAAGGATCTGATTTTGACCGAAGAGGGCGATAAAAATGCCGACTCACGACTACTCGAAATCATGCAAATTCTTTATGTGAATTCAAAATATCAATCTCCCTTTGATAGGGTTGAGATTCGAGGTTCTGAGGCTTTTATTCAGGTTTGGCGAGATCTGCCTCCCAATCCCGTGAAAGAGAAATTAGAGTGTCAAGGCTATCAGTGGCTTTTGAGCGGGCGTGGCGAAAAGATGGGTTATGGAGCGATTGAAGTTTTTGAACAGTTTAAGAATCTGCAGAGTATTCAACTTGAGCTTGTTGAAGTGGATCGCGACGTGAAGTCCGTTGATAAAAGAGGAAAGCTTGAAAAAGATTGGAAGCCGAAAGTGTATTTGCGATTTAAATTAATGCGTGATGACATTCTTAAGTTTAAGGCAGATCAAGAAAATCTGAAACGCAACCTACGAAAAGATCAAGCCAGCTGTCTTAAAATTGGGCGTCGCGTGAACTTACAAAAGGATATTCAACTATGAGTTTTATCATCATCTCTGTTTTTAGCTCTCTGCTTTCGATCCCAGATCACCTGAATCAGAATTTAAGTTATTGGATGAGACAGTTGGATTCTCAGAGCCTCGATCTGCAGCTCACAGCGATTAGAAGACTTCAAGAGATTAAAGACCCAACAAGCATTGCTTCACTTCAACGAGAGTTCGACGAATCCAATCCAGAAATTCGCGCCGCTGCAGCTCGAGCTCTGGGCCGATTTCCTTTTGAAGAGGCGCTCAAAGCCCTCGAAGCTCGTCTCCCCAAGGAGAGTGATAGCTATGTACGCTCTGAACTGAATCGCAGCGTGCGCGGTCTCAAGCAAACTTTCAAACGACAAGATGAAAAGGCTTCGGGCAGCCGTCCGGCATCAGGCCCCGGAGAAGTCGGGCCTGAAGACCCTGAAGGTTTGGGAGAGTAAATGAACGATCCACAGTTCTGTCGAAGCTCTTTGCTTTGGAGTTGGTCAAAAACACGAGTGGCTTACTTTGGAGCCCTCCTCGCTCGGCAATTGAGGATTTGGGTAAGGCGCCCTCGAATTCGATTTTCTCTGCCCATTCTTTTTTTGGCTCTGGGGGCTTTTGGGTTTTCAAATTACATTTTGACCGAATCGCCTTGGGCGGTTTGGAGTCCGAGCTCTATTGATTTTACTCTTCTCTTATCGATAGCCTACCTCGCTCTTTTGGGTTTACCCCTGGGATTTTGGGTGGCCTGGAAATCCCGAATGAATCCAATCAATCGATGGATTCATTTCGACAACTTGATGAATCTCTGCTCCGTCGCTGTTTTAGTTTGGGTGGCGCTTGATTCGTATACACTTGATGAAGCTCGAGCCAGTCTCCTGTTTGTTTGTGCCAATCATTGGCTCATTCATTTTTTTCGAATGTGTGAGGCTGGACTCTCAAGCCGAGGCTTCAAGAGCGAAGAGGCTCTCCGATTACGCTCTGCTGTGCGGATGCCCGCTGCGGGACAACTTTATCAAGATATCGAGAAAAGCGAGGCTTGGATTGTCGCTTTGGGATCAGTGATGATTGTGAGCTTCACCGTTCTTCTCTCTTTAAATTTTGATTTAGGGCACACGACCAAGCTCAGCCTTCTGGCGATTCCATTGCTCGCCTTGCCATTTTATCAATCGATTGCTTCTAAGGTCCTTCGTCGTTCTATCTTTCATCGTGTTTATATTCCTCGGTTTCAGCACTTCAATGAGATTGCCCGTATTCGACACATACGGACCCATCATTTGGGAGTTTTAGCAGAGAGTGAGCTTCAGCTAGAGGACTGGTGGTTGGATCCCTCATCGGTCTGGTCCGAGGAGGAGGTAGAAGAGCTAGTGGCCTCTATGGCGCGCGATGTGGCTCATCCAGTGTGTGAAGCTCTTCATCGTAAATTCGAGGGCTTTGATCGAAAGTTACGGATCTCAGATTTAACGAGCCTTCCCCACCTGGGTCTTCAAGTAAGCTTCCGAAATGCTGAGGGGCAGCTTCTTCAAGTCTGCTTAGGGAGTTTAAACTGGTTTCAATCTGAACTTCATGACATCAGCCCCGAGGGGCTACGAGTCAATCAGAACTGGAATGATCAGCAACGGCGAACTTGTTTTTTATCGATTAATAAGCGCATCGTTGCAGGATTCTCTTTTTCTCAACTTTTGCGATCAGGGCAGTCTGATTTTTTTGATATCATTCGAAAACAAGGTCGCAGCCTCTGTTTGCTCAGCTCCTCCAACAGCGCCTGCATTCAAGTCGAAGAAAAAGAGTTCCTCGAGCTCGCCAAGTCAAAACTTCCGGTTGAGCGAGAGGTGCAACTTCAGCATTGGCGAGAGCG
Source organism: Bdellovibrionota bacterium (assembly GCA_044351695.1). Lineage (GTDB taxonomy): Bacteria > Bdellovibrionota > UBA2394 > UBA2394 > UBA2394 > JBILFF01. The sequence continues at coordinate 5,349 of JBILFF010000012.1, read as the reverse complement.
AGCTCCAAGGTTTATTGAATTGCGATCCACCTGGGATCATCCCCCATCCGATGAGGCCTATCCGATCATCTTTGGACGCCGAACCGATCGAGTTCCCTTTGATCAGTCTGTTTGTATTTTAGGAGACTCTCTTCTTTCCTGCCAATGGCTACTGGATGAAGCAGAGCACTGGACAAAGCAGCATCGGCTTTCTTTTATTTTGCCACCGATGTTTGCTGTCGGCGGTGCTGTGATTTTGCTCACTCCTCTGTACTTGTTGTTCCCTGTTATTTCTGGAGCCTGCTTCTCGATTTGGCAGCTACGGCAAGTAAAGATTTAATGGGTTTTGTTTGAACCCTAGAGAGAGTCATCTATAATCCAAAGCTTTTTCGAAACATCAATTCTCAGTTCAACTGCATACCTAAGACCTAACCTTGGCTGCCGATCAGATTTATCTACCCCACTGTCTTTACAAAAAATGCGTTGGTGGCGGTTCGGGAGGCTGGCTTTGGGTGAGAGCATTCCAAACCATTACGCCCGCGACGAGATGAGGAATCAAAGCCAACACCAGAAGTAAAAGAGTTCCGCCCACCCCCTCAAAGACATAGGCCTTGGACACACGCTCCGCGTCAGACCTCATGCAGCAAATGAAAGCATAAATACTTTTAAAAATCGGCCAAACCAGACTACCAACTCCGGCGATTACAACCGCGGTAACCACTTGAAGACTGGGATGTAAAAAAGTACTCATAATGACGCTCCAAGAAAATTCGCCCTCTCCCGTAGCATTCAAAATCATCTGGCCCAACCGCCAAAAGCTTTCGACCAAGCCCAAGTCTTCCCCCTTGGCCATCGCCCAGACTAAATAAAGCCCATAAGCCAAAAATACTCCGAGCCACAGGCCCAAAAAAATGAGTGGCAAGACTAAAAATTTTAACTGAAGCCGCACATAGGCCATTCCACGTTCTCGAAAGCCTTGAATCGACGAGCCCTTGCAAAGAACTACCAAAAAAGGGGCGACTACCCCAAACAAAGGTAAAACCCATCCCAACAGGGTGCTCAAATGCAAAACGCCCCACCAGCGAGCATCGTTTTGAGAAGAATCGCTTTCAAAATGCTCACTCGAATACTCTGATAGGCTCATCCTCAATACCCTCGCTGAAAAATTCACTAACGAACTATATAAGTTATCTAAGAAAAATGGAGATGGTGCGCGGGGAGAGAATCGAACTCTCATGGGTCTCCCCGCCAGCCCCTCAAGCTGGTGCGTCTACCAATTCCGCCACCCGCGCACGGAGTCTTTAGTCTTAGAGCATGGATGCTCTCACTCGCAAGAACGAAGTTCTAGTACATCTATGCCCTACTCAAGACCAAAAAAAAGGGGCTGGTATTGGACCAGCCCCTTAGCTTCCGCTTCTTTTTAAGAAATCGGATTAGAACTTAAGAGTACCTTGCAGATATACATCGCTCTGGTTAGCCGAAGTTCCACTCAGTTTTGTAGAACCGCGAGGCATAAACAGATTGTATCCAGCTTCGAAGCGCAGATTGTCTTCGGCGTTGTAGCCCAAAGTCATATCGAGCTCCATGCCCACTTGCTTCTTGCCAGCTGTTCTGTCGCCAAGACTTGAAGGATTACCCAACTTTTTCTTGGCCTTCATGAACATCCAACCATCAACACCTACGTCAAACTCATCAGTCAGTTTGAAGTCGGTCTTTAAGCCCATAGCCAAAAGGTTTGGACCAAAGTTGACGAGGTCAGAGTGTCCAAGATGCTCGTGCTCAGTTCCAGTAAGCGCACGGTATTCGTTGTTTGCGTAAACGCCCTCAAATCCTACACGATGCTTTTCCATGAAGGTGTAACCAACGTCCAAAGCAGCCAAGAGACCCTTTTGAGACTTCACGTTGGCAAATTTACCCATCTGAGCCGCGACTTCAAGGTTGTAGTCGATTGCATTCATGCCGCCATCGAGCAAAATACCACCCATGAAATAGTTGGTCTTAACAGCACTGCCTTGGTTCCACAGCAAAGTCAGGTAGACATCTGCAGTGTTCAAGAAACCAGTGGTTTCGCTAAGATTGAAGCTATTGTAGAGAGCCAACAGATCGGTGTCAGTCGCGCGAGTCGCATCGATCGATCCCGCTGCGTTAAAATGATTCTCATCAATTTTAACCCAGAAAAGATCTGAACTGCCCATATCGTAAGAAAATCTTACGCGAGCAGAATCATGAGTCACTCCAGCTTGCGACCAGTTGCCGTCTCCGAAAATTCTTTGCTTTCCGTAGACGATTTCTTGTCGACCGACCCACAGAGTGATGGAATCACTGGGCATCCAGCTCATCCAGCCTTCATATAGATTGAGTGCTGACACGTTTGTGCTCGGATCGCTCCACTGCCAAGTTGCTTGAGGAGCAATTCTTACTTTCAAGCTATCCATGGGCATCAAATCCATGTTCAATCGAGCACGATTGAGGAATTGCTCACCCCACTTAGTTTTTGAAGCGTTATCGTTATCAGTCATTTCGAATCGAGTTCGCATATGACCACTAAAGTTAGCCATCGTACCGCCTTTGTCGGCAGCCGAAGCGGTGCTAGCAAGAGACATTACTCCAGCGAAAGCACACATGAAGAAGCGTAAAGTTTTCATAAAGCCAAATACCTCCAAGCCCAATGAAACAGCAAAAGCCTCCTCGAGGTCGAGCAAAAAAACCCAGAAAAATCATATATCTCTCTTGGGTTGGATTGCTCGCAGCCCTCGAGGAAAGCCTTCTCGTTATTCTTTGATCCCCTTTTCGGAGGATCGACCAGCTCCCATTTTCATGGAGACTGACCAAATTCAAAAGTTTCGTGCGGATTTGCACACAATTGTGCGCGCCGATGTTTTCGCAGAGCGGCATTCTAAAGTCCTCAGAGCTGAGATTACTGAAGCTCCTCTTTCCATTAATGATCCAAATATAGAGGTGGAGATTCTGGCACAGGAGTTTGGTTTTGAGTGTGAGTTTCCCATTAAAGTGCAGTCGGAGGCCCGAGCACTTCGCTTTACCCATGCTCCTGATCGAGAGGATTTGCGGAAAGATTTTTTTGTAACCATTGATGGTGAGACCGCTAAAGATTTTGACGACGCGATTTTTGTTCAGAAACGAGCCGATCAAAGTTATCTGCTCAAAGTTGCCATTGCAGATGTGAGCTCTTTTGTTAAACCCAAAGGCACTTTGGATGATGACGCGCGGAGCCGCGGCAGCAGTATTTATTTTCCTGACCGCGCGATTCCGATGCTACCCGAAGCGCTTTCGAATGAGCTTTGCAGCCTTAAGCCCCAAGAAGATCGTGCCAGCCTTTGTTGTGAAATGATCTTTGATCAAAAGGGACGCCGCCTCAGTAGTCGCGTTTTTTCGGCCAGCATTCGCAGTCGAGCTCGACTCACTTATACAGAGGTCTGGTCATTTTTAGGTCCAAGCAAGGCTCGTCACCCGAATCCCAAAATTGATCCGATGCTTCGAGAGGCTTTTGAACTTTTTGAGATTCTAGAAAATCTTCGTTATCAACGAGGCAGTCTTCAGCTCGATATTCCGGAACTCGAATTCGATGTGAACTCTCAGGGCGATGTCCAGCGCGCCTACTTTGCCGAAAGGAACCCAGCTCACAAGCTCATCGAATGCTTCATGGTTGCAGCCAATGAAGCCGTTGCCGAGTTTTTAGAGCAACGAGATCTACCCTGCCTCTACCGAATCCATGAGCGCCCGGATCCTCTTAAGATTGAGAAGCTAGTGCGGGTGCTTGATCAATTTGGCGTCGATGCACAGATTCCAAGCAATCCAAAGCCCAAGGACCTACAAAAACTGATCGGGCAGTTCAGCGATCACGAAGAGAGCGGCTTTCTGCATGGGCTTGTTTTAAGATCAATGAAGCAAGCGCAGTACTCTCCTGCAAATAAAGGTCATTTTGGTTTAGCTTCTGAGGCCTACTGTCATTTTACAAGCCCTATTCGACGATATCCCGATCTGTTTGTTCATCGCGTTCTTCGAGAATCCGAGTTTGGCAAGTTCGAGGTGCGTGCGCGAGCATCGTGGCTTGAGGAGCTGGCCGAAGACTGCAACATCACCGAGCGTCGCGCTACTCTTGCCGATCGCGAAATGGCCGATATCAAACAAACGCGCTGGCTCGAGTCGCGAATCGGCAAAGACTTTGAGGCGCGAGTCATCTCGGTGAAAGATTTTGGTCTCTTTGTGCGCCTCGAAGAATCACCGATCGAGGGTCTCATTAAGCTCGAATCGCTACCTCCAGATTTTTGGCAGGTCAATGAACTCGAAACCGAACTCCGGGGACGTCGAAGCAAGAAATCGATTCGCTTAGGAGACCGAGTTTTAGTCAAAGCCGTAGGCGTCGATAGAATTAAAAGATTGAGAGATTTTAGATATTTAAAACCTCTCGCGCGTCGCTCGTGATCTTTTGGTTTGAGAGAGGTAAAAGAGAAGCATGAATATTCGCGAAAGACTGAAAGAGAACCTGCACCATGTTGCTCGGCTTCAGGTGATTTTGAAGATTTTCGCAAAGCATGGCTTCGCAAGTCTTGTTCAAGAACTGGGCTGGCCGTCTCTGGTTTCTTCTAAGCAAGAGAAAGATCAATCCCCCGAGACTTTAGCAAGTCGGTTGCGTCAGGCTTTTGAAGAACTGGGGCCTACCTTCATTAAGCTCGGACAGCTGCTTTCGACTCGACCCGATATTATTCCTCGTGATTTTGTGAAGGAGTTTGAAAAACTCACCGATCGAATCACTCCTCTGCCCTACAGCGAAATTCAAGAAGTCATTGAAACGGAGCTGGGGCGCCCCATAGACGAAGTATTTGAGTGGATTGACCCCCAACCTTTAGCAGCCGCCAGCATTGCTCAAGTGCATCGTGCTCGGCTTCAAAGGCATCTCGAGCTGAGCACAGCCGATGAAGCACAAGGCTTTGATGTTGTGATTAAGGTGCAGCGCCCGGGAATCGGCCATACGGTCGAAAGCGATATTCAGATTTTATATGTGGTCGCTCAAGCGCTCGAGAAAATTCGAGATGATCTGAAGCTCTTTAATCTGCAAGCCGTGGTCGAGGAGTTTCAGCGAAGCATCTCTGAAGAGCTCGACTTTGTTTTAGAGGCTAAAAATGTCGATGTTTTTCAAACTCTCATCAAGAACCAGGATCGTCTATGCATCCCCAAGGTTTACTGGCCTTATACCACTAAACGAATGCTCACCATGACCGAGCTCAAGGGAGTCACTCTTAGTCAAATGAAAGAGTTTCCTTCGCATATTGATCGAAAGCAACTCGCTCACAGCACAGTGAGATTCTTTGTCGAGGGTATGTTTTTTCATGGAATTTTTCATTGTGATGC
>JBILFF010000087.1:0-9922 GCA_044351695.1 Bdellovibrionota bacterium | reverse complement strand
GGCTTGGGGACGATCTATCGGACTCCCTGCAGGCGTCTTGATGGATCTTGCTCGGATCGGTCTAGCATACCCCCTCGTGTATTTAGCGCGTGACGCTTATGATATGGCCCCTTTGAGTAGTGAGGAGTGTCGAAAAGTTTTCACATTAATGGATCGACTGAAGGCGGTTTGGAGTTTTTCTGAGTGCGAGAAGCTCGCTATTTTAGAGTCGACTCAAGCGTTTGGCCCAGAGGGGATGTATTTGAGAGATGGTTCTAAGTGCTATGCACACTTTTTTTCACGAATGCTAAGAGTAGTCGCTCGTTTTAGGTACTGGACGCAGACTCGAGCTCACTTTGACGCGCTCTTGCCCGACGAGGCGATGGCAGAGCTTGTGCGGCAGGATCATGATGTAGACCCCAGTCTTTTAAAGCTGTTTGTTAACTGGATAGGAATCTACCCGGTGGGCACTCTTCTTGAGCTTCAAACGGGAGAGCTGGTTCAGGTTTTTGCGGCTGGTGTTGATCCCACGCGATTTCAGCGACCGATTGTTTCAGTGATTCGAAATATGGAGGGCCAAGTCCTCGATCGTCCCTACTTACTGGACTTGATGGAGATGAATGAAAAGCTGGGCGTTTACAAGAAAAGTATTAAGAGAAGTCTCAGCTTGGAGGATGCAAAGATATCTGACGATGTTTTAAAGCGATCTCCACTTCCTTTGGCCTAAAGATTGAGATGAAATAGAAATATGAAAACAGGCGTGGGTTTAAGTCGATCTAAGGATTTTCAAACCGCACTTCAAGAAGCCTATCGATCGGCTTTGCAACGGCTTGGGGCCCTGAAGCCGGATTTGGTTTTTCTGGCCTACACTTATGACTACGCTCTCGATGCTGAACTTTTTGGCAAGATCGTTCAAAGACAGTTGAAGGATGTGCCCCACTTTGGGTGCTCTACTTGGTCCGGATGGGGTCCGTCTGAGATGTTTGATGCGGAGACTGGTCTGGTCGTTTTGGCGTGGAAAGATCTGCCCTTTGCTCCAAAGTTCTTTAAAGTGCATAGCTTGAAAGAAAAGCTGGACCTTTGGGCTTCTGAGATCGGACGTGCCATCGAATCTGAGCCCAAGATCATGCGAGATCAAAGTTTGTTCATGGTTGCCGACAGCATTCACTTTAATGCGGGTAAGGGGTTCGAGAAGCTTCGTCAACAGCATCCGCATCTTCAAGTCTTTGGGTTCGGAACATCTTTTGGTATTCCCCAATCTTCCGTTTTGCTCAATGGAGAGCTTTTCTCGAATGCCTTAGTGGGTCTTTGGATGAATGGCTTTAGCCCCTGGCTGGGACTGCTGCAAAATGTTCGACCCGAATTAGAGAGGATTCATATCAATCGAATGTCTGAAAATCTCGTGATTGAGATTGATGAAAAGCCTGCTTTTTATCGCCTCTGTGAACATTTGATGATCGAGGACGATCTCCCGATGATGCCCCCAGATGATTTTAGAAAGCACATGGGGAATCTTTACATTGTTGAGAAATCGATGAACAAAATTCCTTTGATCAAATCTTTTGGAGAAAGCTTTAGAGTAGTCTCGCTTTTGGGAAGCGAGATGACCACTGGGATGGTAGCGATTGGAGATGCTTTAGATTTTGATCGGGAGCATTTTCTAGGTCAAAAAAAGGCTAAGTACCTTGAAGAATACTCTCGGCATGTTTTAGAAGATTTAAAGAAGGCCGTCCCTCACCCCAGTTTGGTGCTGACTCTCTGTTCGACCTCGCACTTTCGAGATCAAGATCGAAAAATAGGAGACCTTGATCTCGTCAAAGAATACTTTCCGGACGCGAGCCTCTTTGGATTGGGAACCAATGGTGAGTTTTTAGGCGAAGCGAATCAGTACAGTTCTCTCATCGTGGTGTTTCCTTAAGATTCAAGCCGTTTGACAATACGGGTGAGCATAAGACTCCATTTGGTGAGGCGAACGATAATCGCCATCAGTACAACAGATAAAGCCGTCTTCCATAGGCTCTGCGCTGGCTCTTCATCCTCCATAAAGGCTTGCATCTCGGCCAACTCTCGATCTGTCCAAACTTTTGGTTCATTTTTAACGTACAGGTAGTTATTCAACTTTTTTGCGATCAGGCTCGCTTCAGAACTCATTAAAAAACCCCCTAAGTTTAAATCATCCCTGCAGATAAAGGGAGCAAGTTCAGTGCCATCGACTCATGCTTCAGGACCCTCTAAAAACCCCCAGATTTCAACGCTTGGGTCTGTGGGGCTGAGACATCAGTTTCTCATGAGCGGGTGAGCGCGGGGCTCCGATGCTCTTTTCGTGGACCCGTTTTTTTGAACGAGCTAAAACGAGAGCGATGAGCTTTAAAGTTTTAGGAATTGAGCATTTGGCGATTGCAACCAAAGAATTTTTGCCGATGATGGAGTCCTTTAAAATGGCCTTCGGAGCTCAGCTTGAATCCACCGAAGAGGTGCCGTCGCAAAAAGTGAGGACGTCCTTTCTTCATTTGGGGGGTCTGCCGATTGAGCTCCTGGAGCCGACTTCCGCCGACTCTCCTATTTCAAAGTTTCTCGAGAAGCGTGGCAATGGAATGCATCACTTGGCCGTGCGAGTCGATAACATCGAAGCAGCCATGAAAGAGCTTCAATCGAAGGGCTTTTTATTTATCGATGAAAAGCCGAGAGTCGGGGCACATCATTGCCTTACGGCCTTTTTGCACCCCAAGTCGTTTCACGGGCTCTTGGTGGAGCTCGTTCAATCTCAAGCCTAGAAAGTTTACTTAGAAACAACTTTCAGTTTTGGGGCGCTTGATGTCTCTGTCAGGTCCATCGGCATTTTGCGTAAATGATCGATAAACACCATACTCGCTCCACCCACAACACCTGCTTCGATGAAGTTAGAGTTCTTGCAAAGGCTTGTGCAAAGAATTCTCAATTTGTTGTGACGCGCGACGTATGAGCGCTCCATGGTAATTTGAATCATCTTGCGACTAAAAGCTTTCCAAGCATTCACCAAGCCGCCAGCAAAGCAAATGGCCTGAGGATCCAAAGTGTTAACCACGTTGGCCAACATAATTCCCAAGGCTTCGCCCATATCATTAAAAGCCTTTTCGACTGCTTCGTAGTGTTCGTACTTGTTGCCTCTTTTATAGAGTTCAAAAAGATCTTCAGCTGTGTCGGCGCTAAAGCCCGGAATTTTTTCTTTCAAATCTTTGATCACGCGCTCTAAGCCAGAGCTCGAAGCAAAAAGTTCTACCGATCCACGATTTCCTGTGGCCTCGGGAAGGCCTTGAGGATCAACGGTGATATGTCCGATTTCACCCGCCATGCCCAAGCTGCCATGATAGATGTCGCCATTCAAAAATACCGCTCCACCCACGCCCGTTCCCAGGGTCACGTAGACAAAGTGATCATAGGACTTACAAACTCCAAAAAGCTTCTCACCGATTGCAGCAGCATTGGCATCATTGTCGACGAAAACGGGGAATTTCAATTTTTTGCGCAGTTTTTCATGCACTGCGAATCGTTTCCAGTCTGGAAAGTGGGGGCTTTGAACAACCAGTCCTTTTTTTAAGTGCAAAATTCCAGGAATAGCAAAACCGACGCCCAAAAGATCTTTCGCTGGGTCACAGCCGGCTGGTGGGTTCTTTAAAAGTTCCTCTACAAGGCCTGCTAATCGATTGAGGACCTTTTCTTTGCCTTCTTCCACGCGCGTTTCCCACTTGATGGGATCGAAAAGCTGTCCTTTGGGACTCACCCAGGCACCCCTCATACTCTGAGCACCAAGGTCAATACCAATGGCCCAACCTTGAACTTCACCTAAATGAGCAGAGAGCTCAGAAATACTTAGTCTCTCGTTAATCGATTTCATGCCTTTACCTGCCATAATTCTTTCAACCTCTCTTTAACTAAATCCACAGCCCCTAGGACCCACAATGGGATACACGTCTATGGATGATTGAGTCGCCGAAACGTAAGTGATTCTCTTACCACAGGTTGGGTAAAATCCTTTGCCAAAAATGCGATGATCTCATTATTCGGGCGATTCCAATAATTTAGGCTGAAAGGCTCGAGAGGCCTTTGTATGATGGAGACGTGCATCGGCAGGACCTTAACATTTATTTGGACAGCCTCATGGCCCTGGCGAGCTTGGGGTCAGAGAAATTTCAGTCCTCAGTCCCCGCCTCCAGTCCGAGTCCAGACCAGTTGGCTCAGTGGCGCGCACAATTGATCGAGCTAGCGGAGGAGGCTCAAGATTTGCCGGAGCTTGTGAGGGAGTGGCTCTTTGAGCTTAATCGGGGCTTAGATGCGTCTCTTGAGTTAAAGGTATTGTTTCAATTCCATTATGCAGATTTAGGCCAAATTTTTAATCTGAGTTTTAAAGAGGTGACTCAAGCTTTAAGATCTCAAAGGGCGGCTTTGTTGGGAAGCTACCTCAAACGAGAGGCTTCTCAAGCGGGAGGCATTTCATGCTTTTTAGTGGATCAACTTTTGAGTCCCTGGGTGGACTCCGAGTGGGATAACTTAGCAGGTATGGATCGCTTGGGAGTTCATTTACTCTCCTGTCCGTCGTGCTCCGAGCGACTTCAACTTTACCGCGATTTAAATTCTAAAATTCTGCAGCGGAGGGGCCTCTTTCCACTCATTCGCCCGGAGGAGTGGGGGCGTGTCTTGCGCTTGGCTCGTCAAAGACGAAGGTTTCAAGCGTGGAGAGCAGTGTTCATTGTTGCCTTAATTTTGGGAGGGGTCTCGGCAGCGCTTTTAGTGCTTTCTCAAAGACCAGAAAAAACGCCCAATGTTTATGAGATCACGGAGCCCTAGATGAAGTACGAAAAACCGAGAGCTTTAAAAAGAGGAGGGGTCATTGCCTTGATTCGACCCGCCGGAAAAATAGAGGAGCAGCGCATTCAGCAAGCGGCCGACAGTCTTCGGGCTGAGGGATACTTCGTTGTTTTTTATCCTCAGAAAACAAAGGCTCATTCTTATTTTGCAGCTTCAGACCAAGAGCGGGCGGCCGAGTGGATGTGGGCTTTTACTCAGCCGGGAATCGATTGTGTCTGGGCATGTCGAGGGGGTTATGGCTCGCAAAGGATTATTCCTCAGCTCGATGTCCGGGCGCTCAAGAAAGCTCAGCCGAGGATTTTTGTGGGTTATTCGGACCTGACGTTTATGCATCATTGGCATTTGAACGTCTTGGGGCGGGTAAGTTTTCATGGGCCTTTGCTTGGACATTTGCAAAAGACAGATTTGCGAGCGGCTTTGCGGGAGATCGAGGCTCTGAGTTCGCGCCCCCAAAAACAAGTCTGGAGCGAAGCTCGTGTGATTCGAGGGGGACAAGCCCGTGGCCTTTTGGTGGGCGGCAATATGTCTTTACTGCAATCGGCTGGAGTGGCGGCTCTTCCTAAAACTAAAATGATACTGGCCCTCGAAGACATTCATGAAGATTTTTACCGCTTAGATCGAATGATTTGGAACCTCATTCACGCGGGCTACGACCAGTGGGTTGAGGGGGTTCTTCTGGGTAGCTTTAAAAATTGCGGTAGGAAGGATCATCGAGTTTTTCCGAGATCGATTTGGATCGAAAGCCTTAAGCGGCTGACTCAGGGGCCTCTGCTTGAGGCTTGTCGATTTGGGCATGGATTGAGGCGGCAGCGAATCTTACCCCTAGGACTATCTGTTCAGATGAGGGATCGAGAAGTCCAATTCGAAGAAGGGGCAGTGATTTAAAACATGTCACAGGCACGTTTTGATCGATCAATCCATCAGAAGCTCCATGAGATGGTCGAGGAAAAAGCAGCTCCTGGCTTTCAGTTGGCCTTGGGATACAAAGATCGAACCATCGGGCTTTATCAAGTGGGCTATCGAGATCTAGAGAAGATCAAAAAAGTGAAGCCATCCACTCTCTTTGATCTAGCTTCACTGACCAAGGTGATTTCGACAGTCACTCTAGTGATGCATTTGCGGCAGCGTGGCCTGTTAGAGTCCTTTGAACTCCCGATTCATCGTTGGTTGCCGTCTCTTCAGTCGGAGCTTCGTCATTGTCGGTTGATGGATCTTTTGAATCATCGATCAGGACTCAAGCCGATTTTCGAGGAAACCGATGATCTCCACGAATCACGTGAAGACCGAGTTCGATTTTTTTTGAAACGAATTGATGAGGATTACTCAGCCGCAGAGCGTGGTAAAACTGTTTATAGTGATGTGGGCTATATGCTGCTGGGTATTTTACTAGAGTCGGCCACTGAAAAGCGACTTCGCGATTTATTTTTAGAGACCACTGGATCTCAAAAATGTTTGAGCTATGGGCCTCTGCAGTTTCCATTTGAGTTTTTATCAAGTTGCTGGAGAGTTCCTCATCTCGCATTGGCGCAAAGCTTGGAGGAGCCGCGGATTTGGTTGAAAGGAATTCCTCAGGACCCACGGGCACAGTGGATGGGAGGGGATGCTGGTCATGCTGGAGTATTTGGAACTGCATTCGCGGTAGAGGCGTGGGGGCGTGAGCTTTGGATGGCCTATCAGGGCAAAAGTGTTCGGCGATCGGACCGAGTTGTTCGAGAACTTTTGGACTGCCGACCTGATTTTGACCGTTTTCGTGGAGGCTTTGACACACCTTCAGGGGCGTCTCAGACAGGCCAATACGCTTCACCAAGAGACTGGATTGGTCATCTCGGTTACACGGGTTGTAGTTTTTGGATGCATCTTGAGAAGGGCTTTAGAGTTACTCTTCTGTCTCACCGACACGCCCCAGGCCATGATCCGCTTCAGCTCAACAAATCGCGACCTCGCTTTCATGATTGGCTCCAGGAGAATGTTTTCTCTAAACTAGCGTTATGAATCTTAAGCGTGGAAGCCGGGTGTACTTCATTGCGATCGCCGGAACGGGTATGAGCGCCCTGGCAGGTTTGATGAAAGAGAGGGGTTGCGAGGTTTCGGGATCGGACGTGGCTTGTTATTCTCCGGTCAGCGATTTGTTGAGAGATCTCAAGATTTCGATCCGGCTTGAGTATGATGTCGAGCATCTCAAGGATTTTAATCCTGATTATGTCGTCATCGGAAATTTTGTCCGCCGAGATAATCCTCAAGCTCAGTGGGTCATGGAGCGCAAGATTCCTTATGGATCTATGCCAAGCACTCTTGAGGATTATTTTTTGCAGACCACTCGAAATTTGGTGGTGGCAGGAACTCATGGCAAGTCGACGACCTCTACGTGCTTAGCCCATCTTTTGAGTTTTGCGGGCCGCGATCCCAGTTATCTGATTGGGGCGGTATCAAATGATTTGGGGCGTAGCTTTTCGCTCGGCCAGGGCTCTGAGTTTGTTCTTGAAGGAGACGAGTACGACACGGCTTTTTTTGATAAAGAGTCTAAGTTTTTGCACTACCGTCCGCAGACGGTGATTTGGACGAGTTTAGAGTACGATCATGCCGATATTTTTCCGAGCATGGATCGATTGGAGCTGATGTTTAAAAAGTTGCTTCAGAAGATTCCAGAGGGGGGATCTCTACTTTACTGCCGAGATTGGCAGAGGGTTCATGAGATAGCTCAGCACGAGGGGGCGCAAGGTCTTCAGGGGCGAGATCTGTTGAGCTATGGCTTTCATGAGTCCTCGACGTTTAAAATCGAAAAGTATCAGGAGAATGAGTCTGGAATTTCTTTTTCGTTTTTAGGTCTAAATTTTCGCACTCAGATGCCTGGACGCTTTAATGCTCAGAATTTTGCCGCGGCGATTTTGGCGGCGCATCGCGTGGGGGTGGCCGATCAGCAGCTGATCCAAGGTCTAGCGAGTTTTAAAGGACTCAAGCGGCGCCAAGAAGTTCGCATTGAAAAAAACAACTCACGCGTGATTGATGACTTTGCCCATCACCCCACAGCCGTCAAAGAGGTTCTCCTCAGCTTGCGAGCGAAGTATCCCAAGAGTCGTTTAGTTGTTTTTTTTGAGCCTCGGTCCAATACGACTCGTCGTAAATTCTTTCAAAATGAGTTTGTAGAAGCGTTTAGGTCTGCAGACGAAGTTTTTTTGCCTGAGATTTTTCGTAAAGAGGCTTTGGCTGAGGAGGATCGCTTGGACGTTGGTCGCTTGATCGCTGATTTAAAGCGCTCTTCAGTTCGTGCTCATGGCCCTCTGGCTGTCGATGAAATGCTTTCTCAGGCGCGAGCTCTTTTGATTCAGCAGCCTCAAACTTTTGTCATTCTTTCTAATGGATCTTTTGAAGGTCTTCATCAAAAGCTCATCGATCTTGTTTCTCAAAATGCTTAAAGATTAAAAAATTAATGAAATTTCTTGTACAAGAAAATGAGAAGCGGGCTTAGAGTAAGCGCATGAAAAATCTTATCGCAAAAAAATATCTGTTCTTTTGTTTGTGCAGTGGAGTGCTATTCGTTGGCCTAGGCGCTTCATCGTTGGGATCCATCGAGGCTCGAGACATGAGCTATAAATTTGGATTTGGTTTTAAGCAGGTTTACTCCAATGGCTTTGTAAATAAAAATGATGCGGAGAGCGGTTCGATTCAATTGAATGGTTTGAATGTCAGTTATGGTCTCGCCAGAGATTTTCAGGTGGATGTTTCTTTTGCAGTGAATCGAAACTTTGATTCTTTTATCTTAGGCCCGGGCATTCGATACGACATACAGCGGCTGCTCAGCGAGAGTTTAGCGGCTTGGAATTATCTCAATATTTTTGTTCAGGCTTCGTTTTTCATAAAATCAGGGGATAAGGTAAAGACTGGCGTGTTAGTTCATGCTCCCTATTTGGGCTTTGAGCTTCTTCCGTTTGAAGCGAATGACTTTGCTGTTCAGGCGTCCGCTGGCTTGGCCTTTGACTTTCTCAAAAAGAATAGATTCGGCTTTACCCAGGGAATGTTTGGAGACGTCGGCCTAAAGTATTATTTCTAATGGCACTGAGATAAGAAGAGTAGGGGTTGTAGCGCAGTGCGTCAAAATCTGCGCTACTTTCTAAAGATTCAGTAAAGATTTTTGAGCGATAGAACATTGCGTTGACTCCATGCGCTAGCCATCGATTTAATTCTTTCATGAGTTCAGTCAAATTCGACTGAAACTCGAGGGAGAGGGGAATGTTTGGTGGGTTGGCATAGGCTCTTTTTTCTTTTAGTTCCTCTAGCTATTTTTTTGTCTTTTTTCTCTGCTGTCGGTGCGGAGAGCTCGGGAGTTCGGAGCTACAGTCCGAATCCCATTTCGCGGCCCCACCAGGAGTCGATTAGAATCAATGCTCGATGGGATGAGTTCATCCGCTTCTTACCTAATCGCGGGCCCACGGGTGTTTCGTATCTCCAAGAGGTTCTAGGATTTCTTAATTCCAAGCGGATTGCTCGGATGAAGGGCTTTCAGTCTCCTGCAAAAACTCGCATCACGCTTTCGTCTCTCGAGTTTCGATCGGTAGAAGTTATTCGGGCAGTAGAGAATTTGCTGAACGAAGGATTTAAGGTTCGCTTAGTGACCGATGGGGGCTTTGCCCACTTTTTAGATATGCCTTCGGCGGAGGTGTGGAACCAGTGGAGCGAGCATCAGCGAGCTTATTTTGTTCGGAGCTTTGATCACAACGAGGATGGCAAGGTTGATCTGGCAGATATTGAAGCTGAGAATCGCCAGAGAGCGCTGACCGCTAGCAGTTGGCTCTATTTGCAGGATCTAGCGAAAGCATTTCCGGCTCAGCTTGAACTCATTGAGAGCCCAAGGGAGATTGTTCCAGAGAGAGATGAGTATAATTATCCCCGGCTTCATCATACTAAGACTCTGAGTATTCAGTTTAAAAAGGGAAAGAGTTGGGGCGGGCCAGAACTTGATTTCAAAAGCTCGGCGAATTTTACGGATACGTGCCTCGATAGGCGGATACAAAATTCAGATCGAAATATCGAACGCTACTTGAAAACGGGAGATGCCGAGCGTTTACCTCAGTCCCAAGGGCATATTCAATTTGGCGCTGTC
>JBILFF010000189.1:0-2633 GCA_044351695.1 Bdellovibrionota bacterium | reverse complement strand
GCTGGGACGATCTATATGAATGCCGCTGCGGATACGCGCATCGCAAATGTCACGCTGAAAAACGGTTCAACGTGGAGGACGGACAGAGGACTGGCAGCCTGGGATGTGCTTGTGGCCAATAACTCAAGCGGCGTTTCGACGGTCTTGGTCAGCGGAGCGGGGGCATCTTACCTCACGGGGTCTGGCGGTATCCATCTTCTGGACGTTCAAGTCTTTAATATTGAAGACACGACAGCGTCTGAAAATCCAGATTTGATTGCCAGTGCAATTTTGGGGTCCCAAGGGCTTGCCGCTGGAGCTCTTGGCGGTATTCGCAAGCAAGGGGCTGGAACAATGCTTCTTCTGGCCGCAAACACCTTTAATGGCGCGCTGATCATTGAGTCCGGTGCTGTGTGGGTAGGCACAAATACCACGACAGGAACATTGGGGACTGGTCCTGTCACCAACAATGCAACCCTTGTCTTCAATCGCTCCAACGCTATGACGGTGGACAACGCGCTTGCAGGTAACGGCACGATCAATCAATATGGTTCCGGGACGCTGACGCTTGGCGGGGACAACAGCGGATTCGCCGGGACAATGAATATTACAAACGGGGCTGTTGTGGCCAAGCATGCGGGCATCTTCGGTGCCAGCACCGTGAATGTGAGTGGTAAAGGCGTCATCATGGCCGGAACAGACACGAGCACAACGCTCGCCATCACCAACCTGACTTTCAACAGCGGGAGTGCTGTCACGATCGGCACACTGGCCAACTTTACCAATGCTCCTGCGATCATGGTAACGAGCACCCTCACACTCGTTGGCGGAGAAGGGACAATCACTGTCAACCTGCCATCCGGACCGGTCGACTCCGGAACCTACCACCTGATCGCCCACGCCAACACGCTTGGCGATACTTCGTGCCTGATCCTCGGCACGCAACCCACCCTGGGTGCCCGCCAGAGCGCCTTGCTTGTGAACAACGCTGGCGTGATCGACTATGTGGTCACCGGTGTCAACCCCTACTGGACAGGCGCCCTGAGCAGCGAGTGGAGCCTCTCTACGTTGGCAGATCCCAAGAACTTGGCGCTGCCAGGCGGCGCCACAACTGATTTCATGACGGGAGACATTGTGACCTTTGATGATGTCTCGACCAGTCAAGACGTTTCGATCGCTTCAGATGTTCTCCCTGCCGCTGTAATCTTCAACAATCCTACGAAAAACTACACCTTGACCGGGAGCGCGGGTATTGCGGGAACAGGCTACCTGACCAAAAATGGTTCGGGCGCTTTAGTGCTCAACACCACAAATACCTATAGCGGCGGATCCACCCTCAGCGGTGGAACAGTCACCTTGGGCAATGGCAGTGCGCTGGGCTCGGGGAACGTAAGATTGACTGCTGGCGTTCTGGACATCAATGGAGCGACTGTGACAAATGCCATCGCTCTTGAAGGCGGCACCGTGACTGACAACGGTTGCCTCTCCGGCGTGCTCTCTGCCACAGGCTCGCTTGCCAAGACCACTGGAGCGATGCTGACCCTCTCCGGCGATAATACCTATAGCGGTGGCACGACGATCAGTGCGGGAACCTTGATTATGGGCAATGCCAATGCGCTCGGGACAGGCACAGTCACCTTCAATAGCGGTGTCCTCGATCTGGGCGGACTGACAGTCTCCAAAGCGTTCGCAGTTGTCACTGGGACGTTGGGAGGTGCTGGCGGCACCTCCAGCGGAGCCATCACAGGAGGTTCAGTGATTATCGACACAACGAATGTCGTGTCGTTCAGCACCCAGAAAACCTATACCAATGGAACGACGATCAGCGCAGGGACGCTCGCCCTGACAGGCGGCGGTGGCCCTGCCGGAACGATTCGCGGGATCGTGAATGTGAATACAGGGGCGACGCTGCGCCTGAGTGCCAACGACGTCACGGGGTATGGTACAGGTGCAGACCGACTCTCAACAATCAACCTGAACTACGGCACGATGCATATTACGACAGATGCCTCATTCCCGAACAGCAACCAGACGCTTGGCAGTGCGACCATCAATATGACCGGCGGGAGGATCACCGGCGTACCCAACAGCAACCTGGATTTCTTTAATGGAGGTTCCACTGTGAACTGCCTGGCCTCTCCGTCCAACTCCGTCATCAGTGGGACGAAGGTTGTTTTACGCCAAACGCAAGGCGTCAGGATGACGGTCGAAGTTGGTACTACGGCGGATGGTATTGACTTGGATATCGCATCGAAGGTCACAAACCTTAACCCGCAAGGGGGGAGCAATGGCGATAACCCGCTCATCAAGGCGGGGCCCGGCTGGATGCGCCTTACAGCCACCAACAACAATTACACGGGTGCGACGATCATCAACGCGGGCACACTGGAAATCGGCCTTTCAGGCTGCCTCGGCAATGGCTTCTACGCAGCGAATATCACCAATGGCGCAGCGCTTCTTTTCAATAGCAGCGCAACTCAAGCCTTGAGTGGTGTTATCAGTGGCGCCGGCGCTCTGTCCAAGATGAATACAGGAGCGCTACTGCTCAATGGACTCAATACGTACAGCGGCGCGACCACGATCAGCGGGGGAACCTTGGGTGGAACGGGAACAGTGGCCGGAGCGGTATCGGTTACGGGGATTTCACGCCTTGC
>JBILFF010000045.1:0-16733 GCA_044351695.1 Bdellovibrionota bacterium | reverse complement strand
CTGTGAAGAGTTCCAGACGGTCTCCGAAAGGGGCGCCACAATCGCGCTGGAGTTACCCCCGCAGTTAATGAGAGCTCCACCGGCTGGATTAGACGTACTAGGGGGAAGCGTTGAAACCGAGCAGCCTGTACCCTGAGCACCTGCGGGTCCGGGTAATCCTTGCGGGCCTGAGGGGCCTTGCGGGCCTGAGGGGCCTTGTGGGCCTGAGGGGCCTTGCGGGCCCTGTGGTCCTTGTGGACCCGTAAGTCCAGTGGCCCCACGAATACCCTGAGTTTCATTTGAAGAAGAGGACTCTGAAGCCATCGAGTCTTCTTCATCGTTTTTGCTGCAAGCGCTCAGTATTAGAGAACCACAAAGGGCGAGTGCCAAAGGTCTTATCCACATACGCTCCCAATGAAGTTGCAAGTTCAGTGCCCCGAAGCTCTTGCCCATAATCAGGCCTATCCTTGCCTAAAGCGGATGATCTGCATTTTTTTGATGATGATCTGCATTTGTTTTAGGGGACCCTAACGAGCTCGCTTTTTTTTATTAAAAAAACACTCTTATCTTTTTGGCCCTGAACCAAGGCTCTAAGCACCCAGAATCGGGGCAGATTTGTCTCTCAGGGCCCTCTGGCGGATTGGCCCTGAAGCGATGGGACCCGCCGGTTAGATTTTTTACACGGTCCGAAGCTTGTTGAAGTACAGACTCGCAATTTGTCTTCACTCAAAGCGCGTGCTTCTGATATTCGTTTGAAAAATTTTTGGGAGAAATATGAGATTTTTGTTTTTAGTAGCGTGTTTGGTATTTTTTTCTGTAAGCAGCGAAATGACAGCCTGTACCGGAATTTCGCTGAAGGCTAAAGATGGCACAGTTGTTGTTGGGCGAACAGTCGAGTGGGCATTAAGCGATGCCAATCACGATAAAATTGTAGTGATCCCACGAGGCAAACATTTTGTAGGTCTGACTCCAGAGGGAGAGAACGGAAAGAAGTGGGTGGGTCAGTACGGCTTTGTTTCTTTAATGGCGTACGACCAGCCATTTGGGCCCGATGGCTTAAACGAGCACGGACTCTATGTCGGTCTGTATTACTTACCCGGCTTTGCTCAATATAAAAAATATACAGCCAAAGAGGCTGCAAACTCATTCAGCGTTGGCGATTCAATGCAGTGGATTTTATCGACCTTTAAGACCGTCAAAGAAGTAAAAAACAATTTCGCGTTAGTGAACATTGTGAATGTAGAAGACAAAAGATTTGGTGGGGCCCCACTTCCATTTCACTGGAAGATCAGTGATGCAAGCGGAGAGAGCATAATCATCGAGATGGTGGATGGGGGAGTCGTCAAGATTTACGATGCTTTCTTGGGAGTGATCACCAACGCACCAACCTATGATTGGCATCTCATGAATTTGAGAAACTATCTGCATCTTTCGCCGAATCCGAACCAAAAGATTGAGATTGACCGCCTCACTTTGTCACCCACCGGCGGAGGATCAGGAATGATTGGATTGCCTGGAGACTTTACTCCGCCCTCGCGTTTCATTCGAGCAGCCGCATTTACGGCAAGCTGCAGACCCTTGAAAGATCGAATGGACGCTGTAGGGGAGGCCTTCCGCATTTTAGACAGCTTTAATATACCGCTCGGCGCTCAACTTCCTTCAAAATCAATTCCGAGAGATATTGTCGGCGCCACTCAGGTCACTTCAGTTTCTGATCTGACGAACAGAGTTTACTACTATCATACGATGCACAGTCGTCAGGTTAATCGAATCGAGCTGAGTAAGATCAATTTTGCAACGATCAAACAGACGATCATTTCAGGTCCGTCAACCCGAGTGTTTGTGACCAAAGACATGACTCCTCAGTAACAATAAATGCGGGGCCTACCTCGGCGAAGAAATTTTGGACCAGATTTCGGGGGCCTCTCAAACGATAGTCACACGGTCTGTGCTGACTGGGTACTTGGTGCAAAAATTCGGGAGCTTACGGGCCGGGCGAGTCGATCGTGAGCGCCCGTTTACAACAAGTCGGCTCCTTTTGCCTTCTCAATTGCTGAACACAGAACAAGTGTCAGCGTGTAGAGAATGCAAAGAGGGGCCGCCAACAAAAAAAGACTCAAAGGATCCGTGGTCGGAAACAAAGCCGCAATTACAAAAATTCCTATCATGGCATAACGCCATGACTTCCAGAGTGAAGCAGCCTGGACTAAACCTAAGGTATGAAAGAGAACTGTGAGCACCGGAATCTCAAAGAGAAGGCCTAGACCCAAAAGTAAGGTGGCCGCGAAGTTAAAATAGGCATCCATGCTCGGCTGAAGAACTGCGTGTGATCCCACAGTGCCAACGAAAAATTTGAAAGCCGGAGGAAAAATCATGAAGTAACAAAACAAAGCGCCCCCCACAAACATCAAAGAAGCACTGAACACAAAGGGAATCACATATCTTTTTTCTTGAGGGCGTAATCCTGGACTTACAAAAGCCCAGAGCTGATAGAAAATCCAAGGAGCCGCTAAAAACAATCCTCCGATGAAACCTACTTTTAGATACACCAAAAAGGGCTCCATCAATCCCAAGGCCTGAAGTTTACACTCTTGATTCCCAAGAGCTTCGCATAAGGGGGCAACCATTTCGTTAAAAATTTCTTCCGAGAAAACATAGGTCAAAACAAAGCCTACGAGTACACCCCAAAGAGCCAAAAGCACTCGCTTACGAAGCTCAACCAGATGATCCCAAAAGCCCATCTCACTCATGATGATTCCTTTGAGTCTTTGTCTTTTCTCTCTGCGTTTTGTTCTTCGAATTCACGCTTAGCGATTTCTTCGCGCAGAGCTTGCTCTAAGCTCATCACAGGTCTCTCTACCGAATCCTTAATCTCATCGATCGATTCGGTGATTTCTCGAATGCTGGGATCTTCCCGAATCGCCTTAACCCACTCCTCTCGAGCGCCGGTCCACTGCCGCGCCACCTTGCTGATGGATTTTATCAGTTGAGGCAACTCTTTGGGACCAATCAAAATCACTCCCAAAATCACCAATAAGACAATTTCTCCGAATCCCAAACCAAACACTAAAGATCATCCCTTTGATAAAGATCCACAGGATCCTTTTGAGTTTCAGGAGCCAGGGTGGGCACACTTCCTTTAATGAAAGCCTCAAACACAGCTCCCCTTGTTTTCGCTGTAGCAGGCCCACCCGTTTTCGGATCGATTCGAGCAAATTCGATATTCGGAGGAACCACAAAATCACTCTGCGGCAAGCCTTGAGTCGCCGCGGCCATGAAATCGGTCCAAATCGGCACAGCCGCTGTGGACCCTGTTTCCTGGCGTCCCAAGCGCTTTTTCTCATCGTATCCCACCCAGACACCCGCCACCACTTCTGGAGTAAAACCAATAAACCAAGCATCCATATTATCGTCCGTCGTTCCGGTCTTTCCTGCCGCTGGACGTTTCAAGCTTTCTCGAGATCGTCTTCCAGACCCAAACAAAACATTCTCTTTTAAAAGATGGGTCATCAAATAGGCTGTCTCAGAGGCTAAAACCTGCCCGGGCGCAAGACTCGACTGTAGACGAGGCCGACTCAATTCTTCGCGCTTGTTTTGTACTGTGTCTTTTAAAAATGAGGCTCCACTTTCGGCTTCGTCCGTTTTGGGGACGTCCTCTGAAAACACCACTGCCGAAGCCTCCTGCTTAATTTGTCGCACCGCTCGATCAATCTGCTCCACTGGAGGCGCATCAAAATTCTCAACGACATTTTCTTCGAGAATCTTTCCATCTCGATCCACAATTCGTCTGATAAAAATATAATCTCTTGGGTAACCTCCTGTAGCAAAAACAACGTAAGGCTTTACCATTTCGGCAAGAGTGACATCCGAGGAGCCCAGGGCCAGAGTAAAATCTCGATTGAGATTGCTCGTGACCCCCAACCGTCGCGCATACGAGATTCCCACATCTAATCCCAGTTCATTGAGAAGGCGAATGGTAGGAATATTTTTAGATTTTAAAAGACTCGTACGAACAGTGATATCACCCTCAAACTCGCCATCATAATTGTTTGGACGCCACTTGGATTCATCAATCGCATTTTCGAAAGTGAGCGGAGTGTCTTGAAGAATACTGGCCGGAGTAAAGCCCAGGTCCAAGGCCGCTGTATAAACAATGGGCTTAAAAGCAGAGCCCGGCTGTCTCTTGGCTTGGAGCGCTCGGTTAAACTCCGAACGCTTAAAATCGAAGCCTCCCGTCATCGCCAGCACAAAACCATTTCGAGGATCTACAGCAAAGACAGCACCTTCTACTTCGGTAGACTGCTCAAGCCGTCCCTCAATCAAATTCACTTTTTGGATATTTTGATGTCGTGGCGACTTGCCCAATAAAATAGAGCTTAGCTTTTCAAGAGTCCCATTCTCTACATTGAGCGATTTCACCGTCACTTGCACCACATCACCGACCTGGAGAATTTGCGAGGGCCTTTCGGGAGCAAGAGCGACCCCCTCCTCATCATCCATACTGATTCGCTTATGCGCCCATTTCATACCAGCCATCTGAAGGCGAGCAAAATAGCCCGGCTCATATTCGACAAAAGCCTCTCCTTGCTCGTCACTTACCCGAGTGACCACTCCTTCAATAAAGTCACCCACCGACAATGGGGGGCGAGGACTCATGAGGATCCTTCCCTTTCCTGTGATTTCGCTTTGAGCAACTTCTAGGCTCTGATCTGTATCGGACTCATCATCCTTCTCGTCAAATTTGCGCCCCTCAAAGTACTGTTCGATTTCTGTATCAAATTTGAGTCGGCGCTTAGGCCCTCGATAACCTTGTCGCTCCTCCAGAGCACTGAGTCCTGTTCGAAGCGCATTATCGGCAGCTCGACTTCGCTCAATATCCACTGTGGTATAAATTTTTAATCCATCTTGAAGCACCATCCGCGATCCATACTTCTCCATGACTCGCTGCCGCACAAACTCCACAAAGTAAGGGGCAACCTCTTTATTTAAGTCCCGACGAGGCGCAATATAAATAGTCTCGGCCGCAGCCTGATCATGTTGTTCTCGATTAATAAAACCCTCGTTGAGCATCTGGCGTAAGACGTAAAGCTGCCGTCTCTTGACGCGATCCGGATTGCGCTGAGGATTATAGCGACTCGGCGCCTGAGGAAGCCCCCCCAGAATGGCCGCCTCTGCCAAAGTAATTTCATACAATTTCTTTCCAAAATAGACCTCAGCGGCCGCTGCCACACCATAAGCGCCACGACCTAAGTAGATATGATTGAGGTAAAGATGAATAATCTCTTGCTTGCTTAAGCTTTGCTCGATTTTCCACGCTAAAATAATCTCTTTCACCTTGCGCGTCATGGTCTTCTCGGCGGTTAAAAGGAAGCCTCGAGCCACTTGTTGCGTAATGGTACTGGCTCCCTGCCGAAAGCCCCCCGCCGATAGATTTTTGTAAGCAGCCCTTGCGATGCCAAAAAAATCGACTCCGGGATGAGTCCAAAACAATGCATCCTCGGCAGCTATGAATGCATTTTTCACAAGCTCCGGAATCTCTTTTTGCACAATGCGCCGCTCTTCAAAGAACTCCCCGATCAACTCTCCATCGTTTGAAAAAACCTGACTCACTTCTTTGGGTCGATAGTCTTTTAGGCTGTCGATCGGGGGTAAGCCTTGATTCATATAAATCAAGAACCCAAAGATCCCAATCATCACCATCGACGAAAAGCCCAAAAAGGCAAAAAAGAGGAGTTTGAAGGCTGCTTTCACCCAACCCCGATTGTTGCGCCGCTTCTTTTGACTCTCCAGATGTCTCATTCTTCACCCAAGATCTCTAAGTCCCACAATTTCCTTCGCAAATCTTTTCCCCAAAGAAACTAAATTGTACAATGAATAGTGGCGAAGCTCCATCAGTCACAAGCAGGTTTACTCCTGATACGCAATAAGACCCAAGTCATGATTCCTCTGCAAAAGGACGTCACTACTCTTGGTCGTAAGCTTACAGATATTATTTTAGACGATTCAAAGGCATCTGGTCACCATGCAGAAGTTCGAAAAGATGGCGGTTCTTATCGGCTCGTCGACCTCAAATCCACCAATGGCACCTATCTTAACCGGCGTAAGGTGGATGAGATGATTCTCTCTGATCAGGATGTCATCGAGATCGGCATGACCACTCTATGCTTCTTTCAAGATATTCGCGATTTTCACGGAGTAATCGAAGAAGTGACGGGAAGCGTTAAGACAAAAGAGCCTCTTTTACCTCCCGTTGAGGATCAACCAAATCGTTTGAGCGGAATCACTACCAATTCAAGGACGCTCGC
This sequence comes from Bdellovibrionota bacterium, assembly GCA_044351695.1. Lineage (GTDB taxonomy): Bacteria > Bdellovibrionota > UBA2394 > UBA2394 > UBA2394 > JBILFF01. The sequence goes on along the minus strand of JBILFF010000045.1, from coordinate 10,449 downwards.
CCAGATTCCGATTGAGTTTGAAGTCATCGACGGCGAGCAAGCTGGCAAGAAGTTTCGTTTTCGAAAGTCTCATGTGTTGATGGGTCGGGAGGAGGGAGATCTTGTTCTTCTCGATATGGACATGTCTAGAAAACATGCTCTGGTGGAGGTTTTGAGTGCCAATGTAATCTTTATCAAAGATCTCGAATCCACCAACGGAACTTTAGTAAACGATCGATTGATTCAATCGCAACGAATTCGAAACGGGGATCGCATTCGAGTCGGAGGCAGCACCATGATCTTTCGATGCGAAGGACTCGACCAGGGAGTGAAATCATGAGCGTCAAGGTCAATCTGACCATCATCGAAGGACCAGAAGCCGGCACGAGTTTTGAACTCAGTGAAAACGTACTCGTGGTAGGACGAAACAAAGGAGATATCCGGGTTTCAGACAAAAAAGTATCGGGGCATCACTGTCAGTTCAGTTTAGAAGAAAACAGAGTCTTTATCGAAGATCTAGGCTCAACGAACGGAACTTTTATCGGTGGAAAAAGACTCGAATCGAAGATTGAGCTCAAAAATCTAGATGTGGTTACTCTAGGCTTATCCAAGATAAAAGTGGCGATCGTTGAAGACGTCAAAAAGTTTAAGCAAGTTAATCTCGCCGATTTTAATCCCGACGAAACAGCCCCTGAGCAAAGCCTATCGGAAGAAGCAACTTTAACTGCTCGAAGCACGCAACTTCCTCGTGAGGATGCTGTTTACAGAGACACCGGCATTCAACGCATCAATCATTTAATCTCAGATGAGCTCGAATCTTTTTCAAAGTGGGATCATCCTCAGCAGGCATCGAAGTCTGGATCCCCCTCCGTTCCTCGAATTCAAGTGGTTCTCAATGCTCGAAAGGCACCTGAGGGAGTGAGTCGCATTACTTGCTCTCAAGACAAAACTTCGATTGGCCGAAAAGATGTCGACATTCGGATCAACGATTTGGATCTGTCTCGCAAGCACGCGGCCATTGAAATTGTGGGGGGGCGCCAAGCTTTTGTTCGTGATTTAGCGAGCACAAACGGTACCTTTGTCAATGGAAGTCGGATCACTTACCAAGAGCTTCGACAAGGCGATCTGATTCAGATTGGGCAGTGCGTATTTGAAGTTTTTATTCAGGCGGTTGAAAAGTGAACCCGAAGCTCGTCATTCAAATTGATGAAATGAATCAGAGCGTCTTTGAGATCGAAGCAAATCAGCCTTATTTTTTGGGTCGAGACCCCAAATCAGACATTGTGATTCCAGAGAAGAAGGCCTCACGTCAACACGCTCGAATCATTTATCTGCCATCAGATCAACAGCTGGTCCTCGAAGATTTAAATTCTCTCAATGGCACTCGAGTAAATGAAGTCCGAATACAAGGCTCTATCTTACTTAAATCTCAAGACGTGATTCGTATCGACTCCGTTCAAATCACCGTCGTGTGGGATTCAGAAAGTGTAGCCCCCGCGCGCTTATCAGGTTTTGCTCGAACGACGGACGTTAGCAAGCCGCAAGAAGCGGAACTGATTTATGATTACTTTTCTGAAGAAGAAAACAGTCAGGCTCGTCAAACCGATGGTCGAATGATTAGTGGAAAGATCGAAGATCTTCCTCTGTCGGACATTCTCCAGATGCTGGCGACCACCAGAAAATCGGGAGAATTGATCGTGTCTTCTGACCGAATTGGCGCAAAACGAAAGCCTGATGAGGCGTCTATTCTCATGAAAGATGGACAAGTTCTGCATGTCCGTTATGCGGGTAAAGTGAATGAGCCCGCCTTCTATCATTTGCTGCGAATCAAAACGGGTTACTTCGCTCTTTTGCCCTTACAAAAAAATTTAGATGAAATACAACCCCTACTAGAAACCCCTCTTGAAGCCCTACTGCTTGAGGGACTGCGCCTTCTCGATGAGGAAGAGGCCGAATCTAAACTGCTCGCTAGTGATCACTTGGAACCAAATCCTGACGAGCCCCTCACAGGCTTAAAACCGGATGAGCTCCGAATTTTTCAATTGGCTTGGAAACTGAAAATGGTTTCAAAAATCATGGCTCAAACACCCTTTGGCGCGACCGAGACTGAGAAGATCTTAATCAAGCTCATTCGAAATGGATTTCTCCGACGCCATTAGCCCTCCACTCTGAGCTCAGCTCCTTTTCGAATCCGTTCGATATTCTCTCGATGCCGAAAGATGACAACGGCCGAAATCGCAAGACAGACCAAAGCAATCGAAATGGAGCGCTCAAAAAAAACAGCAACCGGAATAACAGCGGCTGCGCATAATGCGCCCATCGCAGAAATTTTTGACAATCGAAAAGCCAAAATCCACACCATGATGGCCAGAGCGGCAGAGACGGGCGCGAGAATCAGAATGACACCAAAAGCTGTTGCCACTCCCTTCCCCCCCTTGAATCCCAGATAAATCGGAAAGCAGTGTCCGACCACGGCGGCAAGACCCACGAGGGCGACATCTAATTCAGAACCCAAAAATAAGCGGGCCAAAAGTGTGGGCAACAAGGCTTTGACCACGTCGCACAACAAAGTGGCCGCGCCCAATTTGCGACCTAAAACTCGATTTACATTTGTTGCTCCGATATTTCCCGAACCTAAACTGCGAACGTCCACGTCTGCAAAAATTCGGCCCAAAAGAAGCCCAAAAGGAACAGCGCCTAAAAAATAAGCAAAGAAAATTAAGAAGCCGAGAGTCACAAGTCTCTCCTCTTTTCTTTAGCCGTGAGAGGAGTAATTATCGTCATCGGCGAGGTTCTCAAAGCGAGTATACTCACTCAAGAAGGCTAACTTCACCAAGCCCGTCGGTCCATTACGATGTTTTGCCACAATCACTTCGGCGACTCCTGGCTGATCTGTGTCTGGATGATAAACTTCGTCACGGTATAGGAACATGATGATATCGGCATCCTGCTCAATTGAGCCCGACTCTCGAAGATCAGACATCACAGGACGTTTGTCCTGACGAGCCTCTAGCGATCGATTAAGCTGAGAGAGAGCTAATACGGGTATGTTCAATTCCTTAGCCAAAGCCTTTAACGACATTGAGATCTCAGCGATTTCTCGTTCACGACTCTCGATCTTTCCTTTTACTCTCATGAGCTGCAAATAATCGATAATCACAAACCCCAGCTTGTGATTCTTAGCCAGCCTTCGACATTTCGCCCGAAGCTCCATAGTCGTCAAACCCGGAGTATCGTCGATAAAAATAGGGGCCTCCGAGAGATGGCTGGCTGCTGCCGTTAGACGAGGCCAATCATCATCCTGCAAAAATCCTCCGCGCAATCGACCGCCATCCACTCGAGACTCCATACATAAAAGCCGCTGCACGAGCTGCTCCTTACTCATCTCCAGCGAAAAAACGGCGGTCGCGCAATTCTCACGCATAGCCATATGAGCGGCCATGTTCAGACAAAAAGCCGTCTTGCCTACCGAAGGTCTCGCCGCCAAAATCACCAAATCCGAACGTTGAAGACCTGAAGTCAACCGATCCAAGCCTGTGTAACCCGTTGAGACCCCAGTCACCTGCGTTCGCTTTTCAAAACGCTCTTGAATAATTCGAAAGGCGTCTTTCACCATATCGCGGATCAATAAAGTATCTCGCTTGATACTTCGTTGAGCGATCTGAAAAACTTCGCGCTCTGTTTTATCCAGAAGATCCGTAATCGACGTAGCCCCCTGATAAGCTTCTTCGATCATGCCGGTTCCGATATGAATCAACTCTCTAAGAATCGATTTTTCTCGAATGAGTTTGGCATAAGCTTCGACATTTGCGCTGTTCGGCACCGTATCGAAAATGCCATTCACAAAACTGGCTCCACCGATTGAAGAGAGCTGGCCCTGAGCCTCTAAATAGTCTGAGACGGTGATGAGATCTGCACGGCTGCCCTGCGAGTGTAGCGAAAGAATTGCGGCAAACAAAACCCCGTGCGCTTTGTGATAAAAATCTTTCGCCTCCACATGCTCCACTACTTTTTCAATGCAGTCGGGATCCATGAGCATGCTGCCAAGCACGTGGATTTCGGCTTCAATATTTTGAGGAGGCAGCTTGGTGTTTGAAGCAGGACGAGCCATTTGAGGAGGCCCCATTGCAGAGTCATCCAGCAAAGGCCTCGATGAGCGCCCCGTTCCCTCCAACTCCTGATCCATCATTAAGCAGGCTCTTTAGTCGTCGCTTCTTCTGCAGTTTCGGCTTTCTTGGATTTTTTTCGCTTGAGAGGGACGGCCACTGCTTCAGACGCATCGGCTTCTTCTACAGCCCCTGCTTCTAATTGAGTTTTAGCAGCGCTTTTTTTGGTTGCCGTCTTCTTGGCTCTTTTCTCCGCCTCGACAACGCCCTTAACTTCAAGCGTTACCTCAGCAAAAACATCTCCCGGCAATCGAAGCTTCACCGTGTAGTTGCCCGCTGCTCGGATGGCTTCAAGCTCGATGTCACTCTTTTCAAAGTTATAAGATTTTTCTTTCAAGAGATCCGACACATCATTAGCCGTAACAGATCCAAACATTTTTCCGGACTCATTCACACGACGCTCGATCGTTAAACGAACACCCTCAAAATCTTTAGCTTTCTCTTGCGAATTTTTTTGCACTTTCTTTTTATGCGCTTCGATCAATCGCTTTTGATGCTCAAAAGATGCTTTTTGAGCAGTGCTGGCAATCACCGCTAGTTCTCTCGGCAATAAGAAGTTACGCGCGTATCCGGGCTTCACTCTCACAAGATCTCCAATTCGTCCAAGATTCGATACGTCTTGCTTTAAAATCACTTCCATTTGCTTCTCCTTATTCTCACCAGTCCCTACTCGATTCAGGCTTGTTTTAATTAAAAATCCCTATCACGGTCTTCTGAATCACGATCCCTAGGATCCTTCGCCATGAGCCGAGGCCGCAGTTTCTGCCGCAAATCAAACCAAATATCGGCGAGACCCACAAGAGTCAACACAGGAAGGGTGTAGACGACAAGCAAGAAAATCGCCACAAACAGCAATAAAAACGACATTCTGGGCACAATCCAGCCCATAAAACAAAGCCCATTGAGCATCAGGGGTAAAAGCGAAATCAGCAGCAAATTCCAGCCCCCCCAGGAAAGCCAAGAAAAGGATTGGGGCAAAAGATGATCTGCCTGAAAAGCTAACAGCGCCAAGGCTAGGACAAAGGGCACCAAGACCCAGTCGGGTGCACGCCAGACACTAAAATCAATCCAGAACCGACGGTTGGCCTGGGGCAACTCATAAAGCCTAAGCAGGAGACCACTAAAGAAAAAGCTCAAGACAATCGAGACGACAAACCAAGACAGAAAACTAATCTGATAAAGTGGCAATATTCGGGGATAGAGATCCATCCATTCCTTGGGCCAGTAGCCCTCGGCAAAAAGTAGAGGCAAAAGATTGCCGCGACTCTCCGCCTGGATCCACGACCAAAACATTTCGGGAGTTAACTGAAACGCTTGAAACAAAAAGAAGCCTGTAGAAACGGCGATCACACCCAAAGCGAATAGAGCCAGAAGGCTAACGAATTGTCGTCCGCGGTCATCTGACCATCGCAAGAGAAGCCCTGCACTGAACAAAAACCCAAGCCCCAAGAGATCAAAGTCACGAAGCTCCGATCCATGCAAAAACAAACACAAGCTGAGGCACAGACCGGCGGCGAGCAGACCCAGCAGCCACTGCCGGCGAACAAAAACCCCCACGGCCAGAGGAATAAATGACCAAAGATAAGTACTGTAAACAGAGGCCCCCAGCACAAAAAGGGCCAAAGCAAATCCTAACCATACAGCCGTTTGCTGTAAGGGGCGCTTTTGGGCTCTCGATTTAAGCATGAAAAAAATTTACGCGAATTCTTCGAATTCTTCGTGCTTCATTTGAGTCGGAGGTATTGATGCTTCTTTTGGCGCTCGAGCTTTGAGATCCTCTTGCTGAGCTTCAGCCAATACATCCGAAAGTTTCACGGTTTGAAAACGAATCACATTCACGTCTAGCTTTAAGGTTCTCTCGAACTCTTTTACCGCATCGGTCCCCGAAATATATCGAAAGTAAAAATATCGAGCTTGCTGATGCTTATCGAGCTCATGAGCCAACTTCAGCTTGCCCCAATCATCCTTTCGAAGAACGCTTCCACTTAGGCCTTCGATCACTCCACAGACTTTTTCGATCAGAGTGTTTACCAACTTCTCGTCTGTTCCCGGGGCCAACAAGAAAATGGTTTCATAATGTCGCTTTCGTCCACCAATGTTGGAGGCTCGCTCTGCGTAAATCAATTTTTCAGCCGATGATGTCACTCTGTTCTCCTATTCGTTACAAATAACTCTCTAGATGGCCTATAGTCCATTTATAGGCAAAATCAAACATTAAATCGGAAGAGGATTACATCCCCGTCCAAAACAACATAATCGCGGCCCTCGGCCCTTTGCAAGCCCTGCTCTCGAGCCAATTTTTCTCCCTTACAGCGAAGATAATCCTCAAAATGGATGACCTCAGCGCGAATAAAACCCCGCGCAAAATCGGAGTGAATCTTGCCGGCGGCATCGACCGCTGTCTGCCCCCGAGTAATCGTCCAGGCCCGAACCTCTTTTTCTCCCGCTGTAAAATAGGTGATAAGGCCTAAAAGTCCGTAAGCCTCTCGTATAAATCGATGAAGTCCAGGTTCCTGGATTCCATACTCCTCTAAAAAGGGACCGCGGTCTTCGTCGGGCAGCTGACTGAGTTGATATTCGAGGGCCACCGAGAGAACCACCACGGGTGCCGCATCTTTTTTTGCAATCTCCCTCAATTTTTCGATCCAAGATTGCGTACGCTCCGACATCTGGCGAATTTCAGACTCGGCAATATTCGCCATGTACATGAGGGGCTTGGCGGTCAGAAACTGTGACAAATCAGAAAGATCTTTCAGCGAGCTGAGATGCCGTCGTAGAGGCTCTCCCTTTTCGAGAGCAGAGGCTGCTTTTTCAAGAAGCTCCATTTCAGCTCGTGCCTCTGCATTTCCGCTCTTTGAAAGTCTTGCGATTTTATCGATTCGTGCGCGAACACGATCGAGATCTGCCAAACACAACTCCAGATCGATGATCTCTACATCTCGAGCGGGATCTACGCCTCCCATCACGTGAATGATGTTGGGATCCTCGAAGCAACGAACAACATGAACAATCGCATCCACCGATCGGATATGAGAGAGAAATTGGTTCCCTAAACCCTCACCCTGAGAGGCGCCCTTCACCAAACCGGCAATATCGACAAAGGTCACGTTTGCCTGAACCAGCTTCTGCGGTTTGACCAACTCTGCCAGCTGCTTCATCCGAGGATCGGGAACATCCACCACCCCACGATTAGGATCCACCGTGCAAAATGGAAAGTTCTCGGCAGCTACTTGCGCCGAAGTCAGCGTGTTAAACAAGGTACTTTTTCCCACATTAGGCAAACCGACAATTCCGCACTCTAAACTCATCTCATGTCTCCCATACTCGCGTCGTCCATTAGGATTTATCTGGAAGGCTTGGCGGCCTCCACGCATTAATCACATTCATCGCTCGAGTCTGATCTTGCACCAGTACTTTTAGATGATCTCCTGCGAGCTGCAAAACTTCTTTGAGAACGATTCTTTCGCTGGGAGTAAATTTCGCCAAAACAAAATCGGCCGAATCTTCAGATCCGCGACCAATTCCAATACGCAACCGCTCCAAACTTGCCACCCCAGAGAGTTGAATCAACGAGCGCAGCCCCCGATGCCCCCCATCACTTCCCGAGAGTCGATAGCGAAGCTCTCCCAATCCTAAATCCAGATCATCATAAACCACCAAGCTACGAAGATCCCCTTGGTACTTCTCTCTAAAAGAAGTCCATGCTCGACCACTCTCGTTCATGAAGGTTTGAGGCTTTAGAAAATGAAGCTCGTGGGCATCGAAGCGAATGACTGTCCAAAGAGAGTTAAATTTTTCACTCCAGCTTGCTGAGGCATCCACCGATTTAACGGCCACATCTACCCAATCGAATCCAATATTGTGTCGAGTCCCTTGGTACTTGGGCCCCGGATTGCCTAGGCCGATAAAACAAAATCGAGACACACCAGCTTACTTTTTAGCTGGAGCAGCCTCAGCCTTCGCCGGAGCAGCGGCCGCTGCAGGTGCTGCTGCCTCTGGTGTCGCTGCCGCCGCTACTGGAGTTGCCGCCTCTTCTTTTTCAGGCTCGTTCACTGCACAGATCGTGTAGGTTTTGGAATCCACGATTTGGATTCCTGCTCCAACTGAAATATCTGCCACGTGAATACTCTTGTTCAACTCAAGACCCGAAACATCGATCTCGACCTTCTCGGGAATACTCGTAGGAAGGGCCAGAAGACTTAGCTCCCGACGAATCACCTGAAAGATTCCGCCGCCAATTTTGACCCCGACTGGAACGCCTTTAAACTCCAGTGGAACTTTAATCTGAATGGGGCGCTTGTCTGAGATTTCGTAGAAATCGACATGATCTAAGGTCCAACGAACCGGATCTCGCTCTAAGCTCTTCAAAATCACTCGCTTACCTGAAAGCGCTTTGGACTCAGACTGAAAAGTGATGATGGTATTCAAAGAAATATGACCTCTAAACACTTTCTTTAAATCTCTCTCTTCAAACGAACAGCCCGTGTTTTCTGATTCAGGCCCATAAATAATGGCCGGCACACGTCCCTCTCGACGGAGACGTCGGTTTGTCGATTTGCAACCAATGGAGCGCTCTTCTACTTTCAGTTCTGCAGTCTTCATAACCATCCATCCTTACAACAAGAATTCAGAAAAACTCAAATGATGAAAGTATCTGTTTCGTGGGACCTCAAAAAAGGCCCCGAAAAGCTTACAAACGCGAAAAGTGCTGCCTAAACAAAAAGCTCGCTCACCGAGTCCTCGTTGTGGATTCGAGCAATCCCCTCGGCCAGAAGGTCTGCAACGCTCAAGACTTGAATCTTGTTGGTCAATTTAGCCTTCTCTCCCAAGGGAATCGTGTCCGTCACAATGAGCCTCTCGAGGGGCGATTGATTGAGTCGTTCAATGGCAGGACCCGACAAAACCGGGTGAGTTGCCACTCCCCAGACCCTGGAGGCCCCTTTTTGCTCGACCAAGACGCGCGACACTTCGGCAATGGTGCCGGCCGTATCCACTAGATCATCGATCAAGACGCATTCCCGACCCGAAACCTCTCCAATAATGTGGACCTCGGCCACCTTCCCGGGGGCCGATCGTCGCTTGTCGACAATCGCCAACGAGGAGTCGAGGCGCTTAGCAAAAGCACGAGTCCGCTCCACACTGCCCGCATCGGGAGACACCAAAACTAGATCAGAGGTGTTCTTTGAAACCCCACGCATGGCCTTCAGCAAAACAGGTGCTGCAAACAAGTGATCGACCGGAACCTTAAAAAAGCCCTGAATCTGAGGAGCATGAAGATCAAGAGTGAATACTCGATCGACGCCAACGGCTTCCAAAAGATCTGCTACTACTCGGGCTGATATCGGGGTTCTTGGGGCGTCTTTTCGATCTTGTCGCGCATATCCGTAGTAAGGAATCACCGCCGTTACTCGCTCCGCCGAAGCGCGCCGAAGAGCATCGACCGTCAGTAAAATTTCCATCAGATGATCGTTGGCGGGGCTGCACGTGGACTGGAGGACAAAGACATCGGCCCCCCGCACATTCTCTTGAACTCGCACAAAAATCTCGCCGTCTGAGAAGCGCTTAATCTCACTCTTACCCAGCTCAATCTTGAGCGTTGCACACACTTGATCTGCGAGATCTCGGTTTGCGTTTCCGCAAAAAATCTTAAGAGGAGAGTGCTTCATGGATGCCCCGAGTTAACGCGTTTTAGACCCAAATTTCCACTAGAATTGCTGGCCCTGCTCGGCGATGGTAAATTCATGATTTTAAAGTATTTGAATAATCTTCCTGAGATTCATCCCAGCGTCTTTGTAGCTTCTTCTGCCGACATTATCGGCAAAGTAAAGATCGGGCCCGAAAGTAGTATCTGGTACCAGGTGGTGATTCGGGGAGATGTGAATACCATCGAAATCGGAAGCCGCACCAACATTCAAGATCAAAGCTGCTTACACGTGACACGCTCGACCGCGCCTTTGATCATTGGCGATGAAGTCACCGTTGGGCATCGAGTGATTCTTCACGGTTGCACCATTCAAAATCGAGTTCTTTTAGGCATGGGCTCGATTGTCATGGATCATGCTGTTATTTCTGAGGACAGTATTGTGGGAGCTGGAAGTTTGGTCACTATTGGAAAGAGCTTTCCCCCCAAAAGTCTGATTATGGGATCTCCAGCTCGATTTGTTCGAACTCTCACTGATGAAGAGCTCGCGTTTTTACCCAAAAGTGCAGAGAATTATGTCGGGGATTCAAGGGAGTATAGAGGCCTGCCGAGGGCTTAAAGAAGACCACAAAACCTGGAGTCCATCTAGTTCAGCAGAAGACT
>JBILFF010000068.1:0-11533 GCA_044351695.1 Bdellovibrionota bacterium | reverse complement strand
ATTTTTTGAAAATCGAGGAGAGATGAGCCTTCACTGTGCGCTCCGAAGTGCCCAGTCCTTCCGAAATTTGTTTATTCGATAACCCCTTTGAGAGCAGATCAAAAACTTCTTGTTCACGAGGGGTAAGTTCTTTTTCTCGAGACAATCTTTCTAAACGTTGGCGAAGCTCAAACCTTCCGGCAAGAGCCTCACGCACAAATTTTGCCAAAACCTCCAAATCAAAAGGCTTCTCCAAAAAAAACCGAACGCCTTCATTGATTGCTGTCTTTAACACTTCAAAATCCGCATGACCCGAAATCAAAATGACTGGGGTAGATCGAGATGCAGCCTCTTCTAAGATCTCAAGACCCCCTTTACGCTTATTTCCGAGTGAAAGGTCGCAGATGATCAAGTGAAATTTCGATGCCCATAGGCTTTGCTTAGCCTGTTCAACTGTGCCCGCCCTGTGAATCGAATAGCCCATCGAAGTGAGAGATTCCGTGAGAACATCCACTAAATCCGGCTCATCTTCGACAATTAAAAGCTCTGCTGCACCCATGAGCCGAAAAGCTAGCCAATTTTGTAACTGCGAACAACTAAACTTGTTTACTCTGGAGTTCGAATGGCTGCGGGAAGCTTGGTCACCTGCATCTCCGCAGCGCTGCGAAGACGGCAGGCAAGGGCTTTTGAGGTCTTTCCCTGCTTCAGCAGCTCAATGTAGCACCTTTGACAGGAGGCGTTCCAACAGAGTCGAGAGTAATCAATGGTAAAGTTTAAAAACTGGAATACCCGAAGCATTTCGAGACGGTCCGGAACCGTATATTCCTTTCCGACAATCACCATCTGAATAAAATTTTTGATCTCTCCAAAGAGATTGCGATCGTACTCCATGTTACTCACCATCAAAAACGAGCGGGATCTAAGCTCCGAGAGAAATTTCTCACTGGGCCGGATTGATGCCGCGTTTTTTTATCTTTTCAACCAGAGTGGTTCGATTCATTCGTAGAAGCTGAGCAGCTTTGTTTTTATTCCATCTCGTTTTTTCAAGCGCTTTCAGAATCAAATTGTTTTCGAACTCCGTCACGATACCCTCTAAGTCCAAGCCCTCTTCTGGGAAAGACTCTGATAAATAAGAACCTAGACCGGCCTTGGTGCCACTCAGGCTTCTCGGCTGTCGAATTTTTTGAGGCAAATCCTCGATTTGCACCATTCCTTCAGATTTCAAAATACAAAGACGCTGGCAGATGTTCTCAAGCTCCCGAACATTACCGGGCCATTGATAGGCCATCATGAGGTCCATGGCCTCTCGCGAAAATCCTCCCAGCCGCGTCCCTTTCTTATCGTTAAATCTCTGCACAAAATGCTGCACGAGGAGGGGAACATCCTCTCGCCGCTCTCGCAGCGCCGGAAGATGAACCGGAATGACGTTCAGTCGATAAAACAGGTCTTCACGAAATGTTCCGCGCGCGACCTCTGCTTCGAGATCAATGTTTGTAGCGGCGATGACTCGGCAATCCGACTTAACCGATCGGGTGCTGCCGACGGGCTCGAATTCCTTTTCTTGCAAAGCTCTTAAAAGCTTTACCTGAAGACCCGCAGGCATGGTGCCAATCTCATCCAAAAAGAGAGTGCCTTGATGCGCCATTGTAAAACGGCCCATGCGCGATTGATGAGCTCCGGTATAAGCACCCTTCACATGTCCAAACAACTCGCTCTCCAAAAGCTCAGAAGGAATGGCTCCGCAGTTCACAGGAACGAAAGGCTTAAGACGACGAGAAGATTGTTGGTGCAACGAGCGAGCCACTAGCTCCTTACCGGTTCCACTTTCTCCTAAAATCAGAATAGTCGAATCAGTGTCGGCCACTTTATCAATCAACGAAAAAACTTGTTTCATGATCGAGGATGCCCCGACAAAAGGAAACTCCACCCATTGGCGGCTCGAAGCCGCCATGACGTCCTCCTGCATGCGAGCAAGCTCCTTAGCTTCGTCAACGGCCTTGGTGAGAGCATCCTTGGTCCAGGCATCTGGCAAAGGCCTCACCGGATCAACGCCACGGTCCCGAATCTCGAACACTTCTGACTCTGAATTTAGATTCTTATTTTTATCCACTATTGTCCTCCCCCGAGACCAAAGATTCAGTCAAAAGACTGACGTTCTTAGAGTATCAGAGTTTTGACGGCCAAAAAAGATCTGCCGCAACAATTTTGTCATGATGCAACCCGCGTTTCAGAAGTCCGCTGTAAACATTTGTTGCGCTTTGAGTAAATTCAAGGGTTTAAAGCACCCCCCCTAGACCGAACTCCATTCACGGAATAAGTTTCGTCGGCCTATAATTTTTTTGGCGTATTTCCGTTACATGAGAAGTTTTTTAGATAAACTTTAGGCAGGTTTTTGACGCAGATGAATGATCGACTAAGCAAAAGCGTAATTAAAAAGCGAAAGCAGGGAGAGTCTCCAGCGCAGACAGCCCTGCCCCTACGCCGCGCTCGATCATCGTCTTCGAATCACGAAAGCAAATTAGTTTTTCAGCTAAAGACAGAACTTACTCGACTTCAAAATCGAGATCGCGAGTGGAAAATGCTCTTTCAAATGCTTTCTCATGATCTCAAAGAGCCTCTTTTAACACTCGAAGGCTTTTCTAAACTGCTCGAGGACTCAAGCAATCTCGATAAAGATCAAAAGCGATATCTCAAAGTCATTCGAGAATCTGTGAACAGCTTACATCTTCTTATTGGGTCCATGCAGTCCATCTCTAAGCTTTATCAAGAACCTGCCGAGATGACTGAAATCAGCTTGAAGCAGCTGTTAACGACCGTGGTGACGATTCTTTCGGAGCAAATCAAAAAAAATCGGGGTGAAGTTCTGTTACCCAAAGACGATCTTATTTTTCGAAGCGAACCTGTCCGCGTTTATCAAATTTTATTGAACCTGATGGCCAACAGCCTTAAATTTCACCGCCAGGATTCGGCCCCTCGAATTGAGATACGGCACTCTCGAGATTCAAAATATTACCGAATTTCAATTGAAGATAACGGCATAGGAATCGATAAAAAAGATCTCGAAAGAATTTTTGCACCTTTCACGAGACTCGAGGATGTTTCAACCGAGGGCTTGGGTTTGGGGCTGTCGATTGTGAAAAGATTGACGGAAAGCCTGGGGGGCTTTGTGAGTGTGCGAAGCCAGCTCAACAAAGGCAGCGTCTTTCATGTTTATCTGCCACGAGACCCGAGCCATCAAAAAGGACAAGACTCGAAAGCCGGTGGAGCTCTCAAATTAGAGACCAAGAACATGGAGCCTCAATAGTATGAAGATTCTCATCATCGATGATAATCCTCACCACGCCGAGCTCGCAAAAGTTCGCCTAGAGAAGGAGTCTTGGGAGGTTTCAACAACAGATCAACCTGAGATTTCGGTCCAGTTGAACCAATATGATTTTATTTTACTCGACTACAGTATGCCAAGAGCCACTGGGATCGAGCTTCTTAAGAAAATGCGAGAAATCGATGTTCGCACTCCTGTAATTTTTTTAACCGGCCACGGAAATGAACTGATTGCCTCAGATGCGATTAAGCTAGGAGCTTTTGATTACGTTATTAAAGACACGAAGCTCATTTATCTGGATCGACTGCCGAATGTTATTCGAGAAGCCAAATCTAAACATGAACTGATCGAAACCAATCGCTTTTTGATTCAAGAGCTTCGAAAAGCCAACGACCGCTTACAAAAGCTGACTCTCACCGACGAAATGACACAGCTCTACAATTACCGGTTCTTACAATCGCAGCTTGAAACCGAAATCAAACGCGCCGAGCGATATCAAAAGCCTCTCTCGATTTGCCTCATCGATCTGGATCACTTCAAAAAAATTAATGACCAATACGGCCACCAAGCAGGCGATGAAGCGCTTCGTCGGGTTGCCCGCATTTTAACAGATAGCGTCCGTAACGTAGACTTTGTGGGTCGATATGCCGGAGATGAGTTTCTGATTATCTTTCCGAATACTCAATTGGCCGATGCTCTTCGGCTTTGCGAGAGGATCGTGAACTCGACTCAAAATGAAAGCATCGAATTCGAAGGCCACCAAATTCCCCTGAGCTTATCCATTGGCGTCACAGACTATCAGCCTTCGCGCCGTAACTCGGTGCCAAGCCTGATGGCTGCTGCCGATCGCTGTCTCTATCAAGCCAAGAGTTCTGGTCGGAACCGAGTAGAGACGAACCTTCGCCTGGTGGGCACAGCCCTTAATGCTCAATCAGGGAGTGCGCTTACTTCGCCGACTGAGAACGCGAGACCTTAACTGCGCTGGACGAACTTCCGGATCCAGACTTTCGCGCCTCTTTTACGAGAGCGGCTCGGCGCTTAATGCGTGCCTTCTTTTTTGCCTGTCCGCGCCGTTGAGTCATTTTTTTCGTTCGTCGATTATCATAACTTCCCATAAATTCTCCTTCTGTTATCTCTTCTTCGAGGTCTTGTTGTACTCTTGAATTAATTTTTCAGTAACGTCTGTATATGCTGCCGCGTAAAGAAGACCACTCTGATTTCTCTCAAAAATCATATTAAAGCCTTCTTTTCGAGCGATATCGTCGACCACAGGCTTAAGCTTTGCCAGAATTCCTTGAGTGGCCTCTTGCTCTTTTCGGGCCAAGTCTCCTTGAGTTTTTTCGACCCACTGAGTGTATTCTTCAAATTGCTTTTGAAAATCTGCCTGCTTCTTTCGGCCTTGCTCCATGGCCTCAGGCTTTAAAAGCCCGCTTTGAGCTTTAGTTTGGAGATCTTCTAATTCTTTTCGAAGTTTCTCTAAGGCCACTTTTCGAGAGTCGATCTGCTTTTGAGTGGATTCAAGCTCTTTCTTAAAATTGTCTCGAGCGCCCTTGCCTTCTTCGACCGAATTAAGGGCTCTTTGCAAATCAACGATTCCAATCTTAAGATTCGTCTGACCCTCCACAGTCTCCGACATTAGAAATGCAGCTACAACAACCCATAGATATCTACTCATCTCTTATCTCTCCTTTTTTCGTAATTAACTCTCCAAACACTATTGAATGCCAGGGCCCGCCGTCAATGGAGCCTGCAGTTAGAAAGGGGCTCCGATAGAAAAATCGAACAAAATTTTGTCTTCACCAGGCTTCCGATCTAAAGGGATACCCCATTCGAATCGCAAGGGACCCAGAGGTGAGAACCAGCGAAAGCCAAAGCCCACGCTCTCTCGAGTATTCCAAAGCTTCCAATCCTGCTCGTTATAGGAATTTCCTACATCAAAGAAAACAACACCCTTGATTCGAGCCTCTTTGAAAATGTCGAATAGGTACTCGATGTTTAAGATCACCTGCTTATTGCCTCCCAGTCGGATTTCGTCGGACTGAGAGATAGAAAATTCGGAATCATCTCGTTGTCGACCCGTCAAAGAGTAAGCCGCCGGAACGGGGTCCGAAAGAGATCTAAACAAATGCCCCCGAATCGAATAAATGCCTCCAGGGACGAAGCGCTCATTATACGGCGTGCTTCGGCCCTCTGTTCCCCGCAAATAGTCCGCTCGCAGACCAAAGCTCAGCACACTCCCACCCAGAACCAGCGCATCATCCTCTAAAACTTGAAAATATTTCTTACTCGAAAAGTTGAGCAAAACATAAGAAAGCTGAGAGCCGAAGGCTTTGGAGGCCAATGTCGCTGTTAGCGAATTCAAGCTCCCCGAGCTTGGTAAAAAGATTTCGCGAGTATTGAGAGTGTCACGAGAAATAGAGAAAGCCAGATTTGAATCAATGCCCACTGAGTCGGGGAAGATCTGATCCAAAGTGTCCTCGATATTAATCTCAATATCTTTGATTCCATAGGTCGCAGAAACCCGCCATTGCTTATTTAAAGGGTATCCGACGCCGACAGACCCCCCACGCTCCTGAATTCGCGCGCGATCAGCCGATTGAATCTCCGTATTAAAAGCCTGAAGCGTCAAACTATAAGGCGAATCAAAGACTCGGGGATTACGAAAGAAAGCATTGAACATCTGTCGGCGCGAAGAAAACATCACAGAAAGATTTGCATCGTAACCTCGGCCGAACAAATTTACCTTCGAAACTGAGCCTTGAAGTCCAAAACGATCAAACGACGAGAAGGTCGCCCCGAGCTGCAGACTACCCGTCTGCTTTTCTTTGACCTCAATCGTGATATCCATTTTTTGCTCGGCCAATAAATCTTTTTGGATGAATCGAACTTCTTCAAAAAATCCAAGCTTCTCGAGATTCTTTTGTGATTCACGGTAACGAGTAATGTTAAAAAGCTCCCCCTCACTAAATTCGAGTTCTCTTCGAATGACCCGATCGAGAGTTTCTTCGTTGCCCTGAATGTCGATCTGTCCAAAATAAACGAGAGATCCTTTATCGATACGAAAATCGATATCGAGAACTTTAGGATCTTCGGAGTTAATCACCCAATTTGGGCTTACGTTAGCGTAAGCATAGCCCTGATCTCCATATCGATCCTGAATCGTCTGAATATCTTGCTGAATTTTTAGAACATTCCACCAAGCACCATTCTTGCTCGCTAAAGATTTTCTTACCTCATCGGCGCTCTCAATAAAGTCCAGGTCTCCGGAAAAACTGATGTTGCCGACACGAAATCGATCGCCCTCAACGACATGAAAACCTAATGCGACAGATCTTCGATCCGGAGTGAACACGATGCTGGGATTGTCTACCTGAGCAAAAGCATAGCCCGACTTTAAATACTCGAGCTGAATACGACGCGTATCGATTTGAGTCACAAGCTCCTGATCAAAAATTCCCATCCGAGAAAGGCTCTTCCAAAAGGCCCCCTCCTTCGTCACCATCGCATCTCGCAACCGCTGATCTGAAAAAACTTTATTGCCCTGAAAAAAAATACGCCTGACTTCTACTTGCGACCCCTCGTCGATCTCAAACTTTAGCACCTTAATGCGCCCCTCTTCGACAATCTCAAAACGCGTGCTCGCTAAGTAAAAGCCTTTGTCTCTGTAGAGCTTGCGAATTTTTTCGACGGTTTGTCTGACTTGAGCCTCATCCCAAAGAAAGGGAAGTTTGAAGTCTAGGGCTTTATCTAGGTCATCCTTTTTTACTGACTCATTCCCACTATAAACAATGCGCTGAATATAGTGACGCTCCTTAACGATCACGATGAGACGCACCCCTCCACTCATCTCCTCGAGATCGACTCGTACATCCTCAAAAAGTCCGGTATTGTAGAGGGTGCGCAAGTCATCCTTGACCCTCGCGCGAGCGAATTCATCTCCCTTTTTTAGCCCCATGTACTGAAGAACCGCCTCATCACTGAGCCGAACATTTCCTTGAACATCCACGTCGCGAATCGATTGGGCTTGTCCAGAGGCTCCGAATCCCAAAACAAAAATAAAAGTGAGAATCCACCTCGACTGAAATTTAAACCTCACGCGGCCCCCACCTTGAGATGCATTTCGCGATCCAGACGCCCTGCCAATTCCAAATTATGAGTGGTCATCAAAAGCGATGCAGAGCTCTCGCGACAACAATCTTTAAATAATCCAAAAACTTTGGAGGCCGTTTGAGGATCTAAATTCCCCGTTGGCTCATCGGCTAAGATAAGACTTGGCTTCTTCACCAGAGCGCGCGCAATCGCCACACGTTGTTGTTCTCCTCCCGATAGCTCAGCGGGGCGATGATTCATGCGAGCTCCTAATCCCACTCTCTCCAACCAATCTGCGGCACGTCGATGACACGTCTCTGCCTGGATTCCCTGAAGCCTCAAAGGAACCATGACGTTCTCTAATGCTGTTAGTTCGGCCATTAAATAATGAAATTGAAATACAAAGCCAATCTTTTCACGCCGAAAGAGGATTCGATTTTTTTCGGTCATCTGATGAAGTGCTTGACCTTCTAGAAAAAGCTCTCCGCTATCAAATGAATCGAGAAGCCCAATGCAGTGAAGCAGAGTACTTTTGCCGACGCCGCTCGCCCCCGTGATTGCCAAAGCTTCTCCACGTTCTAATTGCAGGCTGAATTTTCTCAGCACTGGGATTTCAACGCCCCCCTGCCAATAACTCTTTGATAGATCTTGAATACGAAGAATACTCATTCGACTTTAAGACCCTCTGTTGGTTTGAGCTGGGCCGCCAGCTTCGCCGGATAGAGAGTGGCCACTAAACTAATCAGAAGAGCCCCCAAGATAACAGCAAGGATGTCGGCCAATCTCAGATCTACGGGAAGGGTATCAATCATATAAACATTCGGATCGAGCGGAAACCGGATGAACTTTTCAAGTGCCAGACTCAAAACAACTCCCCCGACCGATCCCAAGAGAGTTCCCACCGCTCCGATCAGCAGACCCTGCGTTAAAAAAACCCGAAGAACTAAGAAGTTGTCGCTCCCCATGCTCTTTAAAATTGCAATATCTTTAGTTTTATCTCGAACAACCATGATCAAGCTGCCGCAAATATTAAAAGCAGCCACTAAGACGATCAAAAAGAGGATAACTCCCATGACCGTTTTTTCGAGTCGCAAAGCTGAAAGAAAGTCAGAATTCGCTGCCAGCCAATCACGCACATCAAAATCTTCTCCATAACGGCTTTGCACCTGTCCGTAGAGAGATTGAATCTCTCGGACGTCCTTAGCACGGACTTCTAATTGATAGGCCTCACGATCAAAGAGACTCCGAAATACCGAAAGCGTCAGGTAGGCATGACCCTGATCATAAGTGGTCATGCCCGATTTAAAAATATCTGCCACCTTCAAACGCTTCATTCGAGGAACAACCCCAAAAGGCGAAATCTCAGGCTTATTGAGAACTAAGGTGACTGAATCTCCCGGACTCACCCCCAAACGCTCAGCTAAACTCGCACCTAAAATAATTCCACCCGATTCAAAATCAGCCCAATGATCGCCAACGAGATACTTTCCGAGATCCAAGACGTGCCGAACCTCTTGCGGATCAACCCCTTTCAAAAAAGCGCCCTCGGAACTTCCTCCCAAGCCTAACAAAAAAGCCTCGCCGTAACTGACTTTCATGGCAGAATCCACGAGCGGATTTTTTTTGAGACTCTCAAGAGTCTCCTCCAAAGTCACCTCCGAACCCACGACTCGAGACATCATTAAATGCGCATTGTTACCCAGAATCTTTTCTTTGAGATCTCGCTCGAAACCACTCATCACCGCAAGAACCGTCGTCAGACTCATCACACCCACAACGACCCCCAGAAGGGCAATCCACGTGATCACAGATAAGCCACGGCCTCGAGTGGAACTCATATAACGAAGGGCCAGAAAAAATTCGAGACGATGCCGCATGAAGAGATGATCTCGCTAAGCTTTCTCTCGCTTCACATCCGACTCGACCGAATCTGCCTGAACAAGCGGCCTCATCTGCGGGAACAGAATCACGTCTCGAATGCTCGCTGAATTCGTCAGCAGCATGGTGAGTCGATCGATTCCGATGCCCTCACCGGCTGTTGGAGGTAGTCCGTACTGAAGCGCTTGAATATAGTCCTCGTCGTAGTCTGTCGCTTCTTCATCGCCGGCCTCTTTTCGTCGTCGTTGATCACGAAAACGAGACTCTTGATCCTCGGGATCATTGAGCTCATTAAACCCATTGGCAATCTCGCGTGCGCAAACGAATAGCTCAAAGCGCTCTGCGAAATTAGGCCGCTCCTCTGAACGACGAGCTAAAGGCGAAACAGCAATCGGATAATCCGTGATAAACGTCGGCTGAATCAATTTCTCTTCTACAAAAGCTTCAAAAGCCAGCCACTGGAGATCAGCCAACGTTTCGTGCCCTTTCAAATCCACCGCCTTCTTCTTCAGAGCAGCTTTCAGCTCCCTCTCATCCTCGATCGAAAGACCACTGTACTCTTGCAGAGATTGAAGCACGGTCATTCGACGAAACGGCTTTTTGAAAGAAATTTTTTGGTCCTGGTATTCAATCTCTGTGGTTCCTAAGACCTCGACACAAAGCTTCTCTAAAAGATCTTCGGTGAGAGCCATGAGATCTTCGTAGGTGGCATAAGCTTCATAAAACTCAAGCATGGTAAACTCTGGATTATGCTTGATCGAGATCCCCTCGTTCCTGAAGCATCGATTCATTTCGAAAACACGCTCAAAGCCACCAACGACTAAGCGCTTCAAATTGAGCTCGGGAGCTATCCGAAGAAACAGCTCCATCTTGAGAGTGTTGTGAAAAGTCTTAAAAGGCCGCGCCGCTGCTCCGCTGACAAGTGAGTGAAGCATCGGGGTTTCGACTTCTAAATAATCACGCTCTAAAAAATAGCTCCGAATGAACTGAATGATTCGCGCTCGCGTTTGAAAAACTCGACGGGAATCCTCGTTCGTCATTAAGTCGAGATACCGCTGGCGATAACGAGTCTCGACATCTTGGAGCCCATGAAATTTTTCGGGCAAAGGCAGCACACTTTTAGTTTGCAGCCTAAACTTATCAGCCTCGACGGTTAACTCGCCCGTCTTGGTCTTAAAAAGCCGGCCCTCAGCAAACACGACATCACCAAGGTCGATATGCTTGACCGTTTCATAGATCGTCTCGGGAAGCTGGCTTGCCTGGGCAAAGATCTGAATCTTGCCTGAACGGTCAGCGATGGTGAGAAACGTGGATTTTCCGAAGGAGCGATGCAAAAGTACGCGCCCTGAAACCGCCACCAAAGGAGACTCTCCTCCCGTTTTTAACTTTTCGAGATCTTCCCGACTTAATGACCCAAACTCCTTGTGCAAATCGAGGGCTCGGTGCGTCGGCTTTGCATCGGCGGCAGTCGGATAAGCCCGGATTCCTTTGGCGATCCAATCCGCTCTTTTTTTCTTACGAATTTCTTCCTGTGAAAGGGCACTTAGCTGCTCTGACATATCGACGAAAGCCTACGGAATCACCCAGCCCCTAGCAATGACGAATGGCAATTAGACGAGTAGACATAAAGTCGGCCTGCCCGAATTCTTGCCGTCTTTTCTTGCAGTTGTAATCGACGAGCCTGTCGGATTTGCGTCATCCCTGGGTGAGCGCGACTGTCTCGATTCGCCTTGCCGACAATAGCGCAGCCTTGGACAAGAAGCTTGCTCACCGCTAGCTGTGATTACCCCAGGGATCATACTTCCGCCTAAAGAGGCTATGCCCCAAACTTATCACAGTGCCCGAGAGACATGTGCGCCCCATCTTCCGATCAAATTTGAAGGCATGAGCCAACACCAATTAACAGATAAAAAAAATACTCAATCTTCAGGATCATAAAAACTGTTGCGATAAAGCCACAAGCCTTTGGCACGGCACTTGCCATTACTTTTTCGCAGACGGGTTCTGGTGAACTCGTTGAGGAGTGGGGCGGGTCTTGAGGAGGAGTAAAAATGAACTTTAAGAGAGCAATCGCTTTATCGGTGTGTGGCTTGGGGGCATTGACCGCCTCTCTCGCAGCACAAGAGAAACAGTACAGCTTGCCGGGCTTTGACGGTGGAATTCCCACCGGAATCGAAATCAACCCTGCCGCAAAGGATGCCGAAGGCAAAGCCATTCAGAAACCGCGTGCAGATGGAATGAGTGGACCTGAATTTACTGCGCCCA
>JBILFF010000190.1:0-2637 GCA_044351695.1 Bdellovibrionota bacterium | reverse complement strand
CTGATCGCATCGTCAAAGCGGATTGCCGCCTGACCGCACGGGATGTTTGCACCGCCACCAATGTCCTTCCAGAGGTTGTAACGTATAACAGTACCACGGTAGGAGACATTGCACCACATGTCAATGGCGCCCTGGTCGTCTGATTCCGTCACGAGATCGTTGCACTGGTTATATTCAATCAGGTGGTCGTTGCCCTCAATACGCATGGCGCTGGACGGTCCATGATGGAAATGGTTGTGCACCACGCGTGCGCCGCAGCCATCCAGAAAGAGAGCCGGATTATAGGTGCGTCCGCGCCGTGCAAAACCGAAGACTTCGTTGTTCTCGATCAGGATGTTGCCGGAGGTCAGGCTCTTGCGGTCCCCGCCACTGACACGCATCGCCGCATGTCCCAACGTGTTGAAACTATTACCATACACCGTGAAATTCTTCATGTTCAGGGCGCTCAGGGCCTGTCCGCCCACACGCCGTACCATGCAGTTGACAACCGCGATATCGGAACAGTTGGACAGTTGCACGCCATCCTGCTGTCCATATTCATAGATGAATCCCGAAAGCGAGATATGTTTGACATTCTTAAGCGTCATGAAGGGTTTGTTCCAGCGCGAAACAACCACCGGTGAACGGCTGGAGACATTATCCGGCTTCCACCAGTAGAGCTTGCCGGTGGCGCAGTCGAAGTACCATTCGCCAGGCTGGTCGATCTCTTCCAGCAGGTTCAGCACAAAGAAGGGATGGTTATCCTTCAACCCGGTTTCCGGCAAATGCTCACGGAATGTGATTGTCCCCTCACTGAAGGAGACCGGCATGGTGCAATCTGACCAGAGATGATAGAAGTAGCCGCACACCATCGCCTCCTTGTCTTGGTTCCAACGCTTCAGTTGCGGATCAGTAAAGACAAAGGCCCGATTCGTCACGCTGCCGGTCTGCACGCCTGTCTTCAACCAGCCGCTATTGGGCCAACGCGCAATGGTCATGGGCACGCCAGCAGCAAAGAGTTCGCGTATGCCGCGTCCCAGATTCATCTCCCCGCGTCCATACGGCCGTTGCGTGTCAAAGGAGTCATACCCCTGCGCCTTCAGGTTGGCGACCACCACCTTGGCGCGCGCCTGCTCCGGCAACCGCGCCAGGATCTCGGACTCCGTGACAGGCTCAAACCCTTTCACCACGAAGCCCCCGTCAAAGATCGGGCGCTCCCCTGGACAGGCACGGTAGGCAATGGGGGCCGAGGCCTGACCAGAGTCCTGTTCGTCGAGGTCAAGGGTCGCACGGACAGCATAGCGTCCGCCGCGGACAAAGACTGTAGCTCCCTCGTTCTTGTTCGGACGCGCACGCACAGCATCGCGAGCACGCAGAAGCGTGGCAAAGGGCTTGGCTTTACTACCGTCGTTGGCGTCATTGCCATCCGTTGCCACATAAAATTCGACAGGCGTCTTGGGAAACTCTTTCCACGGATGACGCGAAGTAACAGCAGGTGAGGGCGTTATCAGTTCTTGGGCCTCCTTCAACAGGTGGGCAGGCACAGGCCCCAAGCGAACCATTGCCTCGTAAGCGGCTTTGGCCTCAGTAACCTTTTCGCGCTGCATCTGAATCTTTACCATTGCGTAGGCTGCCAAAACACGTACGGAGATCGGCTGTTCAGTCTGATCACGCAACAGGGCAAACTGTTCGCAGGCCTCTACACGCTTTCCGGCACGCCACAATACTGAGGCATACGCCTCACGCTCAGAAGGATTTTCTTTAAGCAACTGCTCATACGCCGCTACCGCAGCCTCCCATTTGTTCTCGCGGACAAGACTTTCACACAAGGCACGTTGGAGCGCGGAGATTAAGGTCGCATCCTTCGTGTCACGTTGTTCTTGGATAAGCTTACGCAAAAGCGCACTTTCGATTTCGCCACCCTGTCCCTTGCGGCAGCGTTGCACGAGCGCCTCATTCGCTTCGCCCAGCAACCAGTTCGGTAGCTCTTTTTGTTTCAATATGGACTGGCAGACCGCAACCAGCGAGTCATTCGACGTACGCGCATCGCGCAATTGCTTTGCCACTTTTTGAGTCTTTTCATCTAAGACTCCCATCGTTGCCTCAACCTCTTTTCCACTCAGCGCATGGTTATAGATTTGCACACGTTCGATGGACTGGACGAACGAGCCCACGCCGTAATTGGCGTAGCCGATACGGAAGGAGGGGTCTTTCGGCTCCAGCAACGGTCCGGCAAAGGCCTCTTCACGCTCCAAGGCGCCGTTAAGATAGAGGCGCATCTTCTGTCCGTCCCACGTGGCGATTACGCAATTCCAATAGCCCACGCTCAGCACGTTCTTGCTGTCAATTCCGACAGAACCGTTGGCCGGACGGCCGATTTCAAAGCGCGCACGCTGCGCCGGCCATTCATTATGAAACAGCCGGAATCCATCGTAATAACCGCTGCCATTGGCGACGATCATGCCGTTGCGCGAATTGGTACTGCCCTTCCCGCTGCCCAGTCCAAAGGGGTTGACCCATACCACAACCGAAAACGGACCATTATTCAGAGACAGCTTCGGCCCTGTAAACGATGTCGCATCCAAAAGCGCCACACGCGGCTCGTGGAGTCCATTCGTCATGGACAGCGTCCCCGTATAGACCAGATCACCCACCTGG
>JBILFF010000086.1:0-10008 GCA_044351695.1 Bdellovibrionota bacterium | reverse complement strand
GCTCAGTGGTTTACGCCTTGGTATTTTTTGAGCCGCTCGCTGAGCTCAAAAATATCTCCTCAAATCGATCGCATTTTTGCTTTTTGCTGGGGAGGAGCCAGTCTCATGTTTTTGATGTTTATTTGTTTTTCGCTGGGAGGATTTCTCTTTCAATTTCTTCGGTGGATTTAAGCTCGTGATTTTAAGCACTTAAGACCTTGTTCTCAGAATCCAGCTCTGTGATAAAAGGCGAGCTTATGAGTGGTACTCGTTCTATGTTGATAGGGCTTTGGGCTGTTTTTTTGAGCAGTCCGCTTTTGTTCGCAGCAGCTGAGAAGCCGCACTGCGCTTTGGCGCTTCGAGCGGCGGGTTTTTATTGGGCTCCTCCGGGGCATCTGATTGGCGTTCACTACGCTCATCGGGTGAGCCCCTTGCTCGATGCGATTTTGCGCAGACCGCCCGAGCAGGCAAAGAGGACCATCGAGGAGCTTAAGCAGTATCTAAAGAATCGAACCTTGAGCCCAGCCTTACTCAAGCTGCTCTTTGATTTTGATCTTCGACCGGGGGGCGAGATGGATCTGTTAGATCGCCTCACTCTTGAAAAACTGATCGCCTTTGATCGGCCCTTGGTTCCTCTGCCAGGTCAGCGTGAGGGAGAGGATTACTTGAGCCCCTTAAAAATTCGAGAGATGAGTTCTTATTACCGAGAGGTTCTTTATGTTCGTGAATTGGTGGATAGGGTTTTGCACCAACATGGTTTTCTCGCAGAGTCGAGTTCTGCGGAGTCCAGCGTTTATGTAGAGAACAAGACGTTTAAATTATTTTTGGACCCTCATCGTGGGCAGCTTCGGTCGGCTAATTCTTTGGTGCTTCTTTTCAGTGAAGGTATTCCTGTGGGTCTTTTGACCAGTTGGGGTTATGTGCCGATCTCAGAGACTGGATTGGTGAGCATCGAGCAAGAAACAGATGGAGCGGCGGCACGCGTCCGAAGGGATTTAGAGGAACTTTTAGACCTTGAACTGATTGTGCCTGAGCAGCAATTTAGCGATCCCCACTTTGGAAATATTTCGGTAGGACCTTTTTATCGTGTCGGCTTTGGTCGCGACGGGTATTTGTTTTCTCAGAACCCCTCATTTCAGCCAGCCATCAATTACTTGGAGCCCGTGGGATTAAGATTTCAGTGGGAGAATTTGCCCGCGCCCAGGCCCTGGAAGTCTCCGGATTAAGATACTTCAAAGGAGTAAGTGAGATGTCTTCTTTTAAAAGTTTATTGAGCAGATTCTTTTTCGTTTTTTTGAAGAAAATCGAAACGATCGGAAATGCTCTGCCTCATCCTGCTTTTTTGTTCTTACTTTTGAGTGTGATGGTGGTGATCCTTTCGTATTTCGTTTCGCATTCGGGAATAGAGGCGATCCATCCAAAAACAAAGGAGATTTTGCAGCCGGTGAATCTCCTTTCGGTGACGGGGCTTCATTTTTTGCTCACCGAGATGGTGAAAAACTTTACAGGCTTTGCTCCTCTCGGAACGGTACTCGTCGCGATGCTTGGTTTTAGTTTTGCAGAGAAGAGTGGCCTTCTGGCAGCTCTGCTAAGAGCTCTAGTTCTTCGAGCCCCCCGATTTTTAGTGATCCCTGCTATTTTACTGGCGGGAGTTCTTTCGCATACGGCCGGAGATATTGGCTATGTTCTTTTGGTTCCATTGTCGGCGATGGCAGCTTACCAAGTAGGATTGCACCCACTCGCAGGACTCGCCGCAAGCTTTGCAGGTGTATCAGGAGGATTTGCTGCGAATTTTTTGTTGAGCACGGCAGATCCTCTTTTGTCGGGCATTTCTCAGGAGGCCGCTCGAATTGTAGACGCAGGCTATCGAGTGAGCCCCGTGGTGAATTGGTATTTCATGGCGTCGTCTTCGTTGCTGATTGTGTTGATTGGGACCTTGGTCACGAATCGAATCGTGATTCCTTTTTTAGGAAGATACACGGGCCAGGTAGAGAAATCTTCGGAGGGAGCTCTCAGGCCTGAAGAAAAGCGTGGACTCATTGCCGCAGGCTTAGTTTTGGCGATTCTTGTGCTAACGATCCTGGCGGGTTGCTATCCGGAAGATGGCTTTTTACGAGATCCCAAAACGGGCGATCTTCTGCACTCACCAGTTCTCAAGGGTGTTGTGCCCATCATTTTTCTCGTCGGAACCCTGACGGGTTTGGCCTATGGTTTTATTGCAAAAACTTTTAAGAACCAAAACGATCTGATTGACGCCATGCAGTCGGCGATGGCGACGATGGCGCCGTATCTTGTTTTGGTATTTTTTGCGGCGCAGTTTATTGCACTTTTTAATTTTTCAAATGTGGGGGTCATTACAGCCATTCATGGAGCAAACGCATTGGAGCATTTAGATTTGAGTGCTGTCACGATTATGGTGGGATTCATCTTGCTCACTGTAGTCATGGACTTAATGATCGGAAGCGCTTCAGCTAAGTGGGCATTGATGGCTCCGATTTTCGTGCCGATGTTTATGCTTTTGGGCTTCGCTCCAGAACTCACACAGGCCGCTTATCGAATCGGAGACTCGGTGGTGAATATTATCTCTCCGCTCATGTCTTATTTTCCGCTGATTTTGGCTTTTGCAGCCAAGTACGATTCTAAAGCGCGTGTCGGAACTTTAGTCGCTTTGATGCTGCCTTACTCGCTGAGCTTCTTAGTTTTTTGGTCGTGCTTTTTGTTTCTCTGGATGACGATGGAGTGGCCATTAGGGCCGGGCGCTCAACTCTGGTATCGGCTTCCATGAGGCACGAGCTTTGGTATCGGCAATCATGACCAAGGCAGTGACGGCGACCAAGCCGATAAACGCGATGACTACGATTTTAAGATGCGACTCTCGATCATAAGAACGACCCGCGTCTCGCGGCGAATCCGAATCCATTCTCTCAGCTCCCCCTCTACTTTTTTAGTTTAATCCTAATTTATCAAAAGGGGGTAACAAAATCAGAGTCCGAAAAATTATCCTTCAAAAACAGATCGTCTTTTTTCAAGCCCGTCACGGATCATTTTTTGGATCACTTGTCGAAGATTCTCGGTCTCTCGGTTTATTAAAATTCCATCATTAAGATCCTGAACGCCAAACTGATCAAAAGAGATCGGCTTTCCAAAGCTGATCGTCCATTTGGTGGGCAGTGGAATGGCGCCAAGCGGCCCCAGAAGCGGAAAAAGGGGAGTGATCGGAATAAACGGTAGTCCTAGGGGGCGGGCCAGAATATGCGACTTATAAAGTAACGGGTAAATTTCTTCACCGCCGATGACGGCAACGGGCGTGATCGGAGAGCGTGTCTTCATGGCGAGACGAATGACGCCTCCGCGTCCAAAGCGCTCCAATCGATAGCGATCCTTCCAGAGCTTGCCGATGCCTTTGATGCCCTCAGGAAAAACCGAAACGATCTCCCCGCTGGCTAAAAGTCTTTCAGCATTTTCGGGGCAGGCGCGCACCCCTCCAATTCGGTTCATGAGAGTTCCCAAAAATGGAAAGTGAAATACAAAGTCATCGACCAAAAATCGCAGCTCGCGCTTGGCGGGGTGTTCGTTGATGATCCCGACTTTGAGCATCGCCCCATCCATGGGAATCACGCCTGAGTGATTGGAGACCAAAAGACTACGTCCCTCGTAGGGGATGTTTTCGATCCCATTCACGCTCACGCGAAAGTATTTGTAGTAGAGAAAGTCAAAAAACGGCTTAATCGTCAGCTCAAATCTTCGATCCATTCCGTAATCATCGACGTCCTCACTTCGCAGAGCGTGTCGTAGTTCTCGAACTCGACTCCAAAGGGAGCGGTCCTCTGATTTGAGGCTCTCTTGAATGCGCGCAAAGTAGCCGGAGTCCGCCAGTAAGGACTTTAACTCAAGAATTAACTCTTTCATGACGAGCTCGAGTCGTTTGCGGTCGTAGGCACGC
Source organism: Bdellovibrionota bacterium (assembly GCA_044351695.1). Lineage (GTDB taxonomy): Bacteria > Bdellovibrionota > UBA2394 > UBA2394 > UBA2394 > JBILFF01. The sequence goes on along the minus strand of JBILFF010000086.1, from coordinate 6,086 downwards.
GGGTCACGGTGAAATTCATCAAGCTCTTTGCCCAACTGATCGAGTGTTTTTCGTGTGGAGTAAGCCTCCTCTTGCAGGCGCGAATCCGGAGCCGCCGTGGGGGTGGGCTCTGTCTTTGGCGACTCTGGCGCTGTGCTGGGTCGCAGGGGAGTGACTTTTGATTTTGAAGCAGATTCTAAGCTCATGATGCTAAAGAATACCTTTCTAGCCGATCTGATTTTGCAAATTCGATAAAGGCCTCTTTCGAACTCAAATGAGACTCAAAGCCCATTACCTGCTTGGCTTTGAGTCCATCGGCCACCCAAAGATACTTAAAAAAATCTAAAAGCTTTCCAGGAACAGAGAGCATCTGAAGATTCCAAAGAACCTGAGCCGCAGGATAAGCCAAAAAGCTTGGCAAGGGGATGCTCAGTTTTCCTGCCTGGCGCAAGGCGTAGCTCAAGGGGATCACTCCATGACCCACAATGTTAAAAGCCCCTTTAAAATCTTTGTAGGTGGCCAGCTTGAGCGCTCGAAGAGCATCTCGTTCGTGAATAAATTGCATCAGAGGGTCGTAACCTAAGAGCGTGGGCACGGCTGATCGGCGAAAGAGTTCCGTGAAATAGTTGTCTGAGCGTGGACCTAAGATTAAGCAAAATCTTAAAATCGTCACAATCATCTGGGTAGATTCTTCGATTAAAAGCTGAAGTTGTTTTTCGGCCTCTACTTTATCTTTCACAAAATGAGAGTCTGAGTTTTTTGCCAGTGCAGTCGACTCCGAGAGATAATTAGGATTTTTGGGGCTCGCTCCGTAGACCGCCGTACTAGAACAGAGGACAAACTTTCTAAGTTTAGCGGCTTTAGCGGCATGAACCAAATTCAAGGTTCCGATCACCTCAAGTTCATGGGCGTAGACCCAATTTAAAGAGGGATTGTTTTTAAGAGCGCAGTGAATCAGGCTGGTGGCTTTGATCCGCTCAAGTTCTGCGGCCAAAATGGCATCGCTTCCTGGCGCAATCAGATCCATGCGAATAAATCTGAGTTTTTTGTAAGTCTTTTTTGTGGGCGCGTGAAGATCAATGACAAAAAATTCGTGAACGTTTTCGTCTTTTTCGAGCGCGTCGATCAAAAGAGAGCCCAAGATCGTGTGGGCTCCGACCACCACCACTCGATCCTCTAAAATAAAATTCGTGTTCGTGTTTTCTATGGTAGCGCTCATGCGTCCTCTCTATTAGCTTTGGATCCGGTGATCCGAAAGCTGCCTCAAGTTATTATCCAACAAATTGCCGCAGGAGAAGTGGTCGAGCGTCCGGCATCCGTGCTCAAGGAGCTCGTAGAAAATAGTATCGATGCTGAGGCCTCACAAATCAAGGTCGAATACGAAGCGGGAGGAATCCGCCGGCTCAGCGTGAGCGATAATGGGCGAGGCATCGAAGAGCGTGATGTTCCTCTGGTTTTTGAAAGTCATGCGACCAGTAAACTACAGAAATTAGAGGACTTTGATTGTTTACAAACCATGGGGTTTCGCGGCGAAGCCATGAGTTCGATATCGGCAGTGGCTCGGGTGCAGTTGTGGACGTGCGCGCGTGATTCTGCCATTGGGCTCCGCGCCAGTACTGAGTTTGGTCATTGGCGCGGTATAAAGCCGGCAGATCGACGCGTAGGAACAGAGGTCGTTGTCGAAGATTTGTTTTCGCGTCTTCCGGTTCGATCTAAATTTTTAAAAAGTCCCGTGGCTGAGGCTCGAGCTTTGCAGTCCACCTTAAAAAAAATCGCCCTCGCTTATCCCCAAATCGATTTCTCACTCCACGAATTCGGGCGTGGCGAAAAATTTCATTGGCCGCGAACGAATTTATTTGAGCGAGTCTTAGAATTTTTTGACGCCACCGATGCAAGGCATTGGTTTCAAAGTGTCCCGTCCGAGGATGCCGAGAAATCTTCGGGACTCTCTTCTCCATGGAAGGTCTCGTTTGTGTTTTTAGAGCCCCGTTATTTTCAGTCGTCGCGACAAAACCTTCAGATTTATCTCAATCGACGGATGATCCGAGACCGCAAATTAGAATTTGCGGTGCGTCGCGCTTTTGAAGGCTATACCGAGACGCCCCAACTTTCGACTGGAGCTCTTTTTATTGAGGGCGATCCGAGTCGATTTGATGTCAATGTTCATCCCACAAAAATGGAGATTCGCTTTCAGGACCCCGAAGAAGTTTTTTCTGCGGTGGTGCATGCGCTGAGGGATCGTCTTCAGGTTCTGCATCAAGATCAAGTGCAGGCCTTTAAGGCGAAGTCCGAGAACACTTCTTTTTTTGCGAGATCCGAGCCAGAGCTTTCTCGGGTCTTCACGTCCTCTGATGCTGTGCCCGAGGTGAAAAACTTTCAGCTCTCCTCCAGAGGCGAGACGAAAGTGTCAGTGGGTTCACTCGATGAGCCAGTCGCTCAAGGAGCATTAGGATTTCAAAGCGCTTGGGAATATTTGGGTTGTATTGATTCCACCTACTGGGTGGTCAAGGCTCAGGGAGAGCTCTTTTTATTTGATCAACATGCCCTCCATGAGCGGATTTTGTATGAAGAGCTTTGGTCCCAGTACAAAGATAAGGGACAGATCAGCTCGCAGCGTTTGCTCTTTCCGCTCGATTTAAAATTCGAGCAGGTGGAGAGGCTTGAGGAGCAAAGAAGTTTTTTAGAGAGCATGGGTTTTGATTGGCATCAAAATCAGCGTGGGACCTGGCAGCTTATTGCCGTCCCCGCACTTATAAAGAGAAATGTCGTTGAAATTCTGAGAGAGCTGTTGCAAGGGGAGTCGGCAGGGCGCGAGGCTGCTTTGAGATCGGTGCTCTCGACCATGGCCTGTCACAGTGCGATTCGTGCGGGAGATGCGGTATCGCCGAGTCTTGCGCTTGAGTTGCTTGATAAGTTTAAGTCCGAGGATGCTTTGGGACACTGTCCACACGGACGGCCCACTTTTGTAAAGCTATCGAGCAGAGACTTGGAGAAGCTTTTTCATCGTGCCTAGAATCTCAGAAGTTCGAGGGCGGTTCGCATTTGAACATTCGCTTGAGTCATCACGGCGACGAGAGCCTGCTGACGAATCTGTTCGGTCACCATTTGAGTGATCCACAAGACACTGTCTTGGGCGGCACTATTTTCTTGTGCTTGCGTGAGTGTTTCGTAAAACAAAAGATTTTCTGAAACTCGAATTTCGAGTTGATTTTGAGCAAGAGCTAAATCTATTCCTGCCCCATCGATTTTATCGAGGGCTCGATCGAGGATGCCTTGACTGGTTTGCGCTGATTCAAGATCAAGGAGAGAGAGGGCAGATCTTGCCGTCTGATATTTGGTGCGCAACAGACTAACATTCGCGTTTATCGATGAAATATCGGTGTTGAAGAGATCTCGAATACCATCCGAGTTAAAATCGGCGGCCACCATCCAGTCTGGAGCAATTCCCGCACTCACGGTTTGTCGGTTACCAAACACTCCTCCGCCTTGACCGAGGTAGAGCGAAAGGCTGCCAACATCATCGGGCGCTAAGATATCTTTGATGCCATCGCCATTATAATCGAGGCTTGTTCCTACACCGAGCCACATGCTTGCGCCCGTGAGACTATCGGAGGACGTAAAGGACCCCAGGCCATTTCCTAAAAACACCGTCGCAACGGTTCCGAAGTTAGCAAAGCCCACCAGATCCAAGTTTCCATCGTCATTAAGATCCTCGATCAGGACGCCTAAACTTGCGCTCACACCGAGGTCAATCAAAGATCCAAAGGTTCCATCGCCGTTAGAGAGCTGTACTCCCAAATAGTTAGTCGCCACTTGCCTCAATACAAGGTCATCTCGACCATCGTTATTTAAATCTTGATTCGCAGAAAGGAGTGTGGAGGCACCGATCGACCCTGTGGCTACAGAGGAGAATCCCGAGCCCGTCCATTCGTAGATGCCCCAAGTACTGCTCACCACAAAAAGTTCGTTATCACCGTCGCCATCGTAATCGCCGATCTCGGGTCTGGGCAGAGTGGAGCTATAGTTAAAGGTCACAGCGCTATGAAAGCTACCATCCCCTTTGCCTCGGTAGACGGCGATTTCCATAATGCCCGCACCCCATCCGACAACGTCCAAAATTCCATCATTGTCGACATCTCCCGCTTTTACCAAATTTAAACTACCTCCTGATTTCGCGGTGGTGATGACTCGATTAAAAGTACCGTCGCCTTTGCCTAGCCGGACGGTGAAGAAAGATTGGCCGTCGTTTTGTACAATATCCAAATTTCCATCCTGATCAAAATCGCCCACAGCCGGCTGTAGAAGGTTAGATCCTGTCGTGAGAGTGGTAGGAGACTGAAAACCCCCCGCTCCGGTGAGTTGTTGAAAGAGCTGAGGAGGCGTGACTTCGGAATCCACAGACTCCAGAAGACTCTCGAATTCTTTTTGAAGAGAAAGGCGCTGCGAGCTGCTGAGGCTCTCACTTGCCGCCTGTGTGGCAAGCTCTCTCATTTTAGAAATGATTTCTCGTTGAGTATCGAGCTCGATCTGCTGATTTTGCTTTTCGGAGATTTCTATTCCGAATGACTGGGCCTGAAGAGCGCGCTGCTGAATTTCACTTTGAAAACGTGTTTGACGAGCAAGACGAGTTACATCTCTAAAGTCTCCGGCCGAAGGGCTGCCGAGACTCAGCGCTCGAAGCGTGCGCGAGAGCACTTGCGAGCTTTGTTCAAGTTGAACACTCGCTCGAAGCGCTAGGAGATGTCCTGTCGAGATTCTCATCCCGTCCTTTCTGCTCCGCGTCAATCTTGTAGACGCAAAAATCCAATGACAGAAAAAGCTTTTGTTATTCTGTTCTTCTTTCTCTTCGGTCTCTGCGGCTCAATCAAAAATCAAAAATGAAAGCTTAAATAAAAAAATAATCTGCGATCGATCAGTTGCGTGCTTTTCTGAAAGCGCGTCAGCCCGAATAGGCCAGAGAGAACACCAAGATCGCTCGTGCTTTAAAAAAACACTCAAGCGGCGCGTCAATCTTGCCGAAGGAGGGATAGATGAGAAGCCAAAGTCGTTAAGACGATTCTCTCGGTGGGAGTGTATGAAGATCGCTTTTAACAGATCAGCAAGTTCTGCGGGGCAAGCCCTGCGAACTGTAGGAGCGCAGCTTTCGCAAAAGCTATTAAAGCTCTCGAGCGGTCTTCGTGTGCAAGGTCCCAAAGACGACCCTACGGCGTATCGTTTAGGAGAGAGTCTCGCGAGCAAGAGCAGAGCCTACTCGCAAGGGAGTAACAATCTCAGGCTCGGCAACAATCTCTTAGAGGCCCAGTCGCAATTGCTCGAAGCTCAGTCAAATCTTGTGCAGCGAATGCGAGAGCTTGCCGTGCAGGGAGCTAATGGAGTCTTATCGAGCGAGGATCGTGCCAATCTTCAAAACGAACTCTCATCGTTACTGAAAGAGTTTGAGCGACTGAGTGCACAAAAGCGAGAGCTTCTAGGGGGGGAGTCTCGTTTATCTCTCGATGTGAGTGGGGGAGGGCAGTCTCTGACTCAGGTCGATCTGCAAGCAGCAAAAACGTCCGATGTTTTTAGAAAACAAACGGGTTCTGGGCATCTCTTGGAGCGAATGGGAGTGCTTTATGCAAATGAGTATAGGACTCCGAGTGATTTGCAGGACCTCAATAGAGATGGCCTCCTCGATGTGATCGTCACCGATTTTTCTTCTGGCTCCAGCAGCGTACGCTTGGGAAGGGGCGACGGGAGTTTTCAGACGGTGTCCACATTTTCGGTAAATGTGGGATCTGCACCGCCGGAATTTGTCGATCTTAATGGGGATACGATTTTAGATCTCTTAGTCTCTAACAGCGCTGGTACCAGCGTGTCGGTGTTTTTGGGTGAGGGAGATGGGCGCTTTACAGCGGTTGCCACTTTAAGCGTGGGCTCATCGCCTGCGACCCCCGAGTTCGGTGATTTTAATGAAGACGGAGTGGTCGACCTCGCCATTACGAATTGGGGTTCCGCAAGCGTGTCGGTGCGCTTAGGCAACGGCGATGGGACTTTCTCGACAGCTGCGACTCTCACTGCCGACTCATTTGCTCAAAGGCCCCAGCTCGCCGATGTGAATGGGGATGGTC
>JBILFF010000084.1:0-10039 GCA_044351695.1 Bdellovibrionota bacterium | reverse complement strand
GTTCCTTTTAACGGTTCCTCTTTAGCTTCGGCAGATGCGACCGCTAACTTCTCAGTTCCAGGGATTATGTATGACTCGCGAGGGACGGCTCGGCAGGTCGTCACTTTTTTTAGACGAGAGGCCGACAACTCGTGGGAGTATTTTACACTCACGGATCTGAATAACTTGGCATCTTCGATGGTTTCTGGAACAGGAACCGCAGTTGTCCTTGCAGGGCAACTGCAATTCAATTCAGATGGTACGCTACAGACCGATAGTATCAACAACTCAGCCTCCCTCGTCGCCGGGGGATCGCTAGAAGCTTGGAGCGTTTCTGGAACTTCTGGGGTGATTAATGCAGGTGAATACTTAAATGATGCGAGCGGGATTCCTTGGGCTGGTGCAGATGCTGTCGCTCTTTTTGCGACGGGCGACTACAACAATACTTCCTTTAGTAACCGCTCTCCGACCGATCCAGAGTTCGCCATTGACTTTGGCCAGTTTGCGGAGAGCAAGGCCATTGTGACGCAATATGACTCGGGAGGGACCTCCGTCGTGTCTGATGTCACCACCAACGGTCGTAGTGTCGGAGATCTGCAATCTCTCGAGATTACTGAAACTGGACTGGTGAAGGGGATTTTTTCAACAGGAGCAACAGAGGATCTTTATCGGATTCCGTTGTATTCATTTGCGAACCAAGAGGGTCTTCTGAGGGCTGGTAATAATTTGTATCAAGCCTCCGCAACATCCGGAGATCCTCAGCCTGGTGAGGCGGGTTCTGGGGTCGTGGGCAAAATTCTGGCCTTTAACCTCGAGCAGAGTAATGTGGATCTAGCGACTGAGTTTGTAAAAATCATTCAGTTTCAGCGTGGATTTCAGGCTTCTTCTCGAACGATCTCAGCGGCTGCAGAGCTTCTTCAAGATCTTGTAAATCTTGCACGATAACTTGAGAGTATTGAAATCATCATTCTCCCATTAGCCATGGAGGGCGGGAGAGTGGTGACCCCTGGGCGAGCTTGGCCGCTGATTTGTGGTGCATGGCGGCGAAGGGCCCATGGTAGCAAAAGGATCGCTAGCGCGTTTTGTGACGCAGGTTCACGCTCCATTTGTTACGTTTTGTTTGGGACTTACCGTCTCTTTGTGTGAAACTACGAAATAGGTGCTTTCTTCAGCTCATCAGTCATTGGATTTTGGATATGCCCTCGCTTTCTTTGAAAAGCTACTTCGTCGTCAATCTCTTTGCCGATTGAGTGAGGAGTACCCTCTTGTCTTTCAAGAAGAGTCATCGGAGCTCGTTCACATCGGTGAGATGTCCTTCGTCCCTTCATTTCAATTCGCTGACTCCTCTAAAAAAGGTCGACTTTGGTTGTACGCAGCCGACCAGCAGATTCAGGCGGGCTTGGCGACACTGCATCGACAAGTTCGGATGGAGAATCAAACCGAGCTGCAGCTCTTGTTTGTGGGAAGTGTGGTCACCGATGAGGCTTATCGGCACCGAGGTTTACAGAGAGAATTGTTTCAGGCTGTAGAGAAAGCTGCTCTCGAGCAAAAAATTGATTTTTTGGTGCTTTGGAGTAATCAGCTCGATTTTTACAAAAAGTTAGGATTTGAGTTGGGGGGACTGCAGGCGACTTGGAGCTGCCCGCATCGGGCCCCCCTTGTCAAATCGGCGATTCCCGTTCGCTTTGGCTTTAGCCGAGATTTTCCTTTGACTCCAAATTGGTACCAAGCTTTTCGAAAAAAACCACTGACGATCGAGCGATCTTTTGAAGAGATGCAAAAACTTTGGCAAATTCCTCAAATGCAAATTGCGGCCACCGAGAATGCTTATGCTCTCTACCGTAAGGGAGAAGACTTTGACGGAATGTGCCACGAGTGGGCGGGGCCTGCCGAAGAAGTGCTTGCTTGTTTTGATCGCTTGCGGACTCTGAGATCAGATGTTCGCTTTCTCAGTGCCGGACACATTCAAGACCACGAAGAAATGGATGTGATTCGAAGAATTGAAGCGCATGGCTTTGAGAGCCGCTTAGAATATCTCGGATTGTTTAAGAACCTCGGAGGCCGATTCAGTATTCAGGACCTTCAGCCCGAGACTTTGAAGTTAGCTTTCTTTGTTTGGGGCCTCGATTCGATATGAGTCGTGTGTTTGAGGCGAATCTCGCTGCTCTGGGCGAGAGAGATCCCTCACTTGCGCTTCGAATCCGAAATTTAAATGCGAATCCTGAGCTCGATAGTTTTAGTCTTAAAGAGTCCAATGGAATCCAGCTTCTACAAAATGCTCGATTGATTGATTCAACAGAGGCCGGTTTTTTAAATGCTTTGCCCAGGGCAAAGCATTCGAGAAAGTACCAGCACGTTTTTGTTTTAGGTTTTGGGATGGGAACTCTTTTGGCTCAGCTCTTAGAGGCGAGGCTTACATTTAATCGAAAAATTTTGGTGGTGGAGCCCTCGCTCGAACGCTTTAGTGTTGCGCTTCAAATCACTCATTTCGAGAAGATTTTTAAAGACGAGCGAATTCACTGGTTGATCGGTCTAGACTCAGACCAAATCTTTAATCGCTTACTTCAGGTTTTTCGATCGACACCCAACAGCCTCAGTATGGATGCTTTTGAGTATCTAGAGCACCCCGTCATTAGTGTTGAGAATCACCGCTATTTTGTGGACTTCAAATCTGAGTGGGATGCCGTTCGTCTCTATATTCGTGAGATTTACGGCAGTTTCGAGGATGCCCTGACAGGATTTAAAAATGTCGTTCAAAATACAGATCAAATGAATCGCACGCCAGGCGTTTCAGTGCTTCGGGGCGCGATCAAAGACCGCCCGGCCATTGTTTGCTCGGCAGGTCCTTCGCTGGTGTTGAGTTTAGAAGTCATTAAAAAAACAAAAGTTTCAGCTTTCATTGTGGCTGTCGATGCGGCAGCAGCGGTTTGCTTGGAGCATGGAGTAGAGCCGCATTTGATCTGTAGTTTGGAGCGCTCAGAAGTTGGCATGGATTTCTTTCGCTCTCTTCAAAAACACGTCGGTAAAATGCGTTCGGAATTGGTTTTTTATCCCATGGTTCCGGCCTCCATTCTGAGCGCCTTCGAGGGGCCGCAGTGGGTGGCTCTGCGTGACTACACTTACTTTCGTTTCATCGATCAAAAACTTAACAAGGGAGTCTTGGCCTCGGGAGCCTCGGTGGCGCATTTTGCGACACGACTCTGTGAGTGGATGGGCGCCTCATCCATCGCCCTGGTAGGGCAGGATCTTTGTTTTGATTCAGATACTTGGTCTAGTCATGCGGTGGGCGTGAGTGCGAGTGTTCGTTTTGAGCATGCGAGTAAAGAGGAGTTGGAGGCTCGTCTGCTTCAAGAAGACTTGGGAGCTCTCTTAGAGCTCCCGGGTAATCTCGAAGAAAAGGTTTATACTCATGCGCTTTGGTATCGATTCATGAAAGAGTTTACTTTTTTGAGCTCGCAAATGCCTGGCAAAATTATTAATGCGACGCCCGGAGGCCTAAGTATTCCCAATATCGCCTGGCTGCGATTGGAGAAGTGGTTAGAGGACCAATCGATCGAACCTGTCGATTATTTTTCAATTCTTGACGCCAAGCGCAAAGAGGCTTCTTTGAATGCATGGGAGTGGAAGGAAGTAGCGCAATTTGTTTCTCAGATCAGTGATCGCTTGCTCGCGATGGCTGAGGCCTCGCGCATCGAGCAAGTGGCAGAAGCGAGCCGTCGAGCGACTCTCGCTCTTTTGTATCAGTCTAAAAAGGGTTTAGAAGAGAATGCGATGTTTAGCGCCTTTGTTTTAGAATTGACAGCTCGAGATTACTTAGAGAGTGAAAATGTTTTTGCCTCTATTGCTCATCCGAGTGAGGAGCTTGAGTTTTCTTATTTAAAAAACTGGTTTTTGTGTATGGCCCAAAGTGCTCGACGCGTTGCTCAAGTCTTGCGGACCAGTCTCTAAACTCGCTGCGTCAGATATTTTTTACGATGAGCTAAAGGCATGAATCTCCTGGGCATGCGTTCTGCGTCAAAGATTAACAGCAGATTGCCATCAACTTTTAATCTGCTTGCGACGAAGAAGGCTTTGTGAGTTTTTTGTGCCATTCATTTGAATTCGCACAAGAGGATTCCAAGCGATTTGTGCCAGTGACGGCAAAGTAAAAAAGATAAGAACTCTAAAAGGACGGAGTAATATATGGGATTGAGAATTAATACGAACGTGGCTTCTTTGAATGCACAAAGAAACCTGATGAACACCTCAAAGGCTTTGGGTCGATCGCTCGAGCGACTTTCTTCAGGATCTCGAATCAACCGCGCGGGAGACGATGCTGCCGGTTTGGCGATTTCTGAGGGTCTTCAGGCTCAGGTTCGTGGTCTTCGACAAGCGGTTCGAAACGCCAACGACTCACTTGGATTCTTGAACACTGCAGAGGGTGCTTTGGCCGAAATTACCAACATCACTCAGCGCTTTCGTGAGCTAGCGATTCAAGCAGCTAACGGTGCCATCGGTAACCGAGAGCGCGGATTCTTAAACGATGAGATGCAGGCTTTGCTTGAGGAATTTAATCGTATTGCGACGCAAACAGAGTTTAACGGAACCAAACTCTTGGATGGGTCTTTTGACGGTACCGACCTTCAAGTCGGGGTAAATAAGGGTGAAACCATTACCTTTACAATCGGTGATGCTCGGACGTCTTCTTTGGGAGCTCTGGCGGTAGTATCAGGCTCGCAAAACGGTTTAGCCGACTTTACGACTAATGACGATTTTTCAGTGGGTGCTGGGGATGCTCAGGCCTCGGTATCCATCGTTTCTACGGATGATGAGTTTTCGAACTACGGAGGCTCTTACAGTGCTTTAGCAATTAAAAATGCGATTAATCGAGTAAGCGGAACAACCGGAGTGTCGGCTACGGCTCTAGAGACCATCGTAGAGATCAACGACATTGACATCGGAGAAATCTCTTCTCTAGACGCTGGGGATCTTACCATCAACGGAGTTGAAATCGTTGGAGCAACAGCGGACGTAGCGGGGATGGTAGAGACAATCAATGCCTTCTCCTCGACATCGGGTGTAAAAGCTCGAGTGGCGGCGACTGGTGGTGGCGACGATATTGAGCTCTATGCTTCGGATGGCCGAAATATTGATGTCGCTATTGCAGCGGGTGCTGCCAGTGATGGTGCAGGAACCATCAATGCCGCTTTCAGGATCACCACAAATGTGAATACCGCTGGCACTGGAAACGTACTATTCTCGGTGGCGGTGAATACAACAGCTGGTGGAGCCGGTGCTGGGCTTTTGGCCTCCACGACCGGTCTCTTTACTGGTGCGGTAGAGCTTCGATCAGCTAATGCGATCATCTTAAGCGATGATCTCGCAAGTTATTTGGGTGTGGCCGGAGTGACCGCGGTCGATAAAGATACCGCTATCTTTTCAATCGATATCTCGACTCAGCTGGGAGCTCAAAACGCTTTGGGCAATATCGATGCGACCTTAAGTCAGCTGAACGAACTTCGATCGTCTCTGGGAGCCGTTCAGAACCGACTCGATTCAACGGTGCGAAACATCTCTATCAGTCTTGAGAACATCTCTTCTGCCCAATCGCAGATTCGAGATGCGGATATTGCTGCAGAGACCGCGGAGTTGACTCGAGCTCAGATTCTGCAACAGGCGGGTATTGCGGTTCTTGGACAAGCCAATACCTCCTCGCAGGTCGCTCTCTCGTTGCTCCAGTTCTAATGGAACTGAGGAGCCTAAGAGTTTTCTTGGGCTCCTTAGTTTTTATTTGAAGAACTGAGAGTAATCGAGCGGGGAGGTCGGCATGAGTAAAATGCAAGGGGCCGGAGGCGGCCCGCCCTCTTCTGAGAACCGGCTGGATTTGTTTCAGTGCGGTAAGGAAAGAGAGGCACTAGCCTCTTTTGTCTCGGTCGAAAGAAATGCGGTAGGAGAGAGATTGCTTCACTCCCACCGAGATACTCAAGAGCTGAGATATATTGCAGAATGCTATCGTCGACGAAGAAAGAGGGCTATCGAAAGTACCGTAGAGTTTTGTTTAGATTCTTCCACTGGCAACATTGTGGTGAAGATCAAAGACGAAATCACGGGAGACGTTCAGCTCCGACTGCGTCCTGAGGAGGTCGAAAAAATCCTTCAAGGGCTTGAGGAGACAGAGAACAACGAGGCCACTCTCACCAGCTTCTTTATCGACATTAAAAATTGAAGATGATGCCGGGCCCCGAAAAGGGGCCCGCATTTTTTTAAGGTCTTTTAAAAAAATTCAGCCAGCAGAGATGACGCCTTCGGTCGAACAGAGATTTTACGATAGAATGAGAAGAGTTTATGTCTGGTTTTAATGGAATATCGGGTTTGGGTGGAGGTGTAGACTGGACGAGCTACATCGACTCGATTATTCAAGGCGAGCAGCGCGCTCTGGCAAACACCATCGGAAGACGTGAAGTGAAGGTCTCGGCAGAGAAGACCGTGTTTGCAAATGTGAAAGGCTTGCTCGATGGACTAAGAACTTCGATCCGAAGTTTTCAGTTCTCTGGAGATTTTAAAGTGAAGAGTGTGGTGAGCTCTGATGCCACCAAGGTCACAGGTACAGCTTCTTTGGCCGCTTTTAAGCAAAACATGAGAATTGAAATCGATGATTTGGCTCAAGCCGAGGTTCAAAGATTCACACATACGGGTGTCGATGACTCGGTCGCGAGTGCCGATACCACGATTTCGATCGAGGTTCGAGGCACCACTCACAATATCGAAATTAAAGCGGGCGATACTTTTAAGGACTTAAGAGACAAAATCAATGCGGCCCGGATCGGGGTCACCGCTGCGGTTTTTGATTCGGGGGATGGAACGGGCGAACCCGCTCGACTAACCATTACCGACAATAAGGTGGGCGATGAAGACTCAGTCAACACGACCGCCAACGTCAACGTGAACTTCACTGGCCTTCTGGGGACTTTAGCCACTCAAGACGATGACACGAATCCACAGACTGCCACTCGTTTTATTGTGAAGGCTCAGAATGCCTCTATAAAAATTAATGGAGATACGATTGTAAGGAGTTCAAATACAATTTCCGATGTCATTCCTGGGGTGACACTGAACTTGCTCGAAGAAACAGATGTGGGAGAGCCCGTCACCATTAACGTGACTGAAAGCACAAAGGACGCGGCAACAAAGGTTAAGCAGATGGTGGATCGTTACAACGAAGCAGTAAAAGCCCTCAAGGTCGCAGTGGCTTACGACCCAGCGGCTCAGCAGCAAGGCCCGACTGCGGGTAACTCTACTCTTCGAAATGTTCTCTCGCGTCTACAGTCGGAGTTCATGGCATCGGTTTCGCAGATTCCCAACTCGAGTAGCTCTATTCGCTCGCTATCGGATTTGGGAGTAAAGTCGAGTTTCAATGCCCAGGATCCTGCAAGCAATGGCTTGCTCACTTTTGACGAGTCAAAGTTTAACGGACTTTTGAATACGAATTTTGATGACGTGGTCCAGTTTTTTGAGGGTTTGGAAGCAGACGGTCAGACCTATGATGGTTTTGCAGTCGGCATGGGTCGGGTGATGGATAGCTTTACGACAGGCGCTACCGGCTCGATCAATGCCAAACTCACCAGTATTGATTCTGAGCTAGGTCGAATTGGTAAGGAGAAGATTGATCGTTTAGAGCGCTTGTCCCGAAAAGAGGAGCGTTTGAGGGGTCAGTTTGCGAGACTCGAAGGGCAGTTGGCCCGATTGAATGGGCAGCAAAGCACGCTCAATCAGTCGATCCAGTCTCTTCAGTTAAATAATCAGTATATTGCAAATAGACGTTAGATTTAGGGTGATATTTTTGGGGGATGAGGAGGAGTAGGTATGACGGGTTTTAAAAGAGGAAAAGTCGGAGCTTATCAAAAGACCTCGATTCAAACCGCAAGCAAAGAAGAGCTGATCTTGATGCTCTACAATGGCGCCATTAAATACACGCATAATGCGATCGACTTTCTCGATCAAAAAAATGTGGCTGAGGCGTCCAAGAATATTTGCCGAGCTCAAGCCATCGTGGTGGAGCTGCTGAATTCCTTGAACTTCGAAGTCGGCGGTGAGATCGCCAAAAATCTTGAGTACCTGTACTCTGTCATGGTGGATAACCTTACGGTGTCCAACTTTGAGCACACCGTTGAGCCTTTGAAGGTGAATCTTCAAATCATGGAACGTTTAAAAGGTGCTTGGGAGGGCGTGCTTCAGCAAATCAAGGATGGCAAAATTCAGGCAGCGGGAGCTTCAGGCGCCTAAGTCTTCACCCACTTTTTCAGGGAGTCTTCGAGCGCTGAGTACTTAAAACGAAATCCGCTCTCTAAAAGTTTTTGGGGCACCACTCGAAAGCTAGCCAATAGGAGCTCGTCCGCCATAGAACCCACAGCTAATCTCAAGAGCGCCTCAGGCGTATGAAAAAAGCCTGGCCGATGTAATTCGTGACATAATTTCTCTGCAAAAACACTCTGTGACACAGGCTGGGGAGCGCAGAGGTTAACGGCCCCTCGAGGTTCCGAACTTTCTACCAGAAAAATCATCGCAGAAATCAAATCTTCTAAATCAATCCAAGGCAAAAACTGCTCGCCGGAACCCAACCGCCCTCCAAGGCCCAGACGAAAAGCCGGAAGCATTTTTTGTAAAGCTCCTCCTTCTGAAGACAAAACGACGCCAATTCTCATTTTGACAACGCGTACTGAAGCTGGCGCAAGATCGGCCTGAGCCTCCCACTGTTTGCAGACATCAGCTAAAAAACTAGTTCCAGCCGCACTTTGCTCAGTGAGCTCTTGGGCTCCACTGTCACCATAGTAACCCACCGCTGAAGCCGACAAAAAATGTTTGGGGGCTTGCTTTAAGCGAGCCAAAGATCGAGCGATGAGCTGAGTCCCCCGTGTGCGGCTTTCTAAAATCTTCTGTTTAAAGGATTCATTCCAGCGCTGCGCAGAAATATTTTCTCCTGCGAGGTGAATAAGAGCGTCAAAGCCCTCCAGTGCTTCAAGATCAATCTCATTCGTCTCGGGATTCCAGTACACCCCCTGCTTGTTCCGATCTCGCACCATGGGAGTAACCTCATGCTGCCGATGGATCAGCTCGCGCACTAACTCACGACCTACTAAACCTGAAGCTCCAGAAACCAAAATCTTCATCTTGCCAGACTATGTAAAAGACCATTTATCTCCCAGAAGATTCTTTTTGAATTGAGGAGTGCCTTTATGAAATCAAAGACCCCAGCTTCCAATCCAGGCTCTGGAATTTTACGCAATGAAAACCACCCCTTGGACCAGTATTGTTTAGAGCTGAGTCATGGGCCCAGTGAGTCGCTTCAGTCCTTGGCCTCGTA
Organism: Bdellovibrionota bacterium; assembly: GCA_044351695.1. GTDB lineage: Bacteria > Bdellovibrionota > UBA2394 > UBA2394 > UBA2394 > JBILFF01. The sequence continues at coordinate 720 of JBILFF010000084.1, read as the reverse complement.
CACGCAGCAAAACGTTCCAGGTTCTATGATGCTAGTGGGTCCTTTGGTTGGGGGCTTTTTGCAGCTGCTCGTCAAAGCGATCCAGGCCAAAAGAGTACTCGAGTTGGGGTGTTATACGGGTTATTCGGCGCTTTGCATGGCCGAAGCTTTGCCTAGAGACGGGGAGCTCATCACCATCGATATCGATGTGTCGAATGCCGAGGTAGCCAAAAGCCATTGGTGCAAAAACCCTCACGGAAAGAAAATTGAAATGAAGATCGGCTCGGGGCTCGATGTTATCCCGACTCTTAAAGCGCCTTTTGATCTCGTCTTTATTGATGCAGATAAAAAAAACTATGCACGGTATTTTGATCTTTGCTTTCCCTTAGTGAGATCGGGCGGTTTGATCGTTTCGGATAATTGTTTACAGGGCGGAGATGTGCTTCATCATCCTCCATCAACCGAGAATGCGGTCGCGATTCATGACTACAATCTTAAATTAAAAAATCGTCAGGATTGTACGGTGATGTTGTTGCCCTTGAGAGACGGAATATCCATAGCGCTTAAACACTAAGGCTTATTATAATGCTTCGATGAGTTTTTGGTTCTCTTTTGCGCTGATCGCGCTCTCTGCCGGGACGGACACAGATTATCGCCTGTTATTTTTGGGGGACAGCTTAACTGCCGGCTATGGTTTAAAGCCGCGTGAGGCACACCCCGCATTGATTGAAGAGGCCTTTT
>JBILFF010000206.1:0-2667 GCA_044351695.1 Bdellovibrionota bacterium | reverse complement strand
CTCGCGGCGCGCGGCATCCTCGACGAGGATGTCTTGACCGACGACGTGCTTGTGCCGCTCCATGCGTGCGCAACGGTGCTTCACCTGGTCCGTCAGTGGCCAGCGGCACCGAGTGAGTTTGTCTCCCGCATGGAAGCCGCTTACGAGCAAATCAAACAGACGACGTGGGACCGGATCGACCTCATCACCCGGTCGCAGGATGAGGAGACCCCCGACGTGCCGACGCCTGGTAGCCAGGCTAGCCGCTACATGAGGATGACGCGGTGACCTGGCGCGATGCTCGCCGCGCCCTCGTGGCGATTCCGGCGAGTGTCACTCCGTCGGTGGTCGGCCGTGGGTTGCCGGCGAAGTTTTCTCACGACGTCGCGGGCCACGACGAGACAGTCGGATCGCAGTCTCGTCGATGGTGGGCTCGCGTGCTCTCGGGCGCTGGCGAGGGTCCATACCAAGTGCAACAGACGCGGCATCGACTGACCTGGGAGGTCGTCGTCGAATACGTCGACAGCATTGGCGACACGGCGTCAATCGACGAGGCCATCCCCACCGATGCGGCACAGCTCTCGGCAGCATTTGCCAGCGGCTCGAGCTGGGATAGACCGAACAGCGGCATCGTCGCGGTGACGCCGGCGGGCGACAACGTGGCGCCGTATACGGTAGAGCAAGTGAGCGGCGCTCGTCGCCTGCGGATGAATCTTGAAGTGAGGTACACGGCATGACTGACGTCTCAAGACTCTCGACGCTGCGATACGCGTTGCACACGAACAACACGACGTTCGCGGGCACGCCTGGCACGTTGTTTCCGCTGCGCATCACCGACGACGGCGCGAGTTTCCTTCCTCGCAACCGCACGCCAATTCCGCGTGCGCTGCGGTCGTTGTCGGGTCGTCGGTACAGCCATATCCGTGGCGTGCAGGACCTCGCCGACGTCACCGTCGCGACGGAGTTCAAGGGCGTCAACAGCAACACCGGCGCGGCCGTCAACGACTGGGAAGCGAAGATGGAGCAAGGCTACTTGCTCGCGTCGTTGTTCGGTGCGGTCGCACCACAGACGACGGGTATTGCGCCGACGGTTGCCTCAAGCGGTCACACGCCAGCATCTGGCATCGTTGCATTCACGTCGGCGGCAAACGTGCAGAATGGAGCCGTGATCGGTTTCGCGACGTCGGACGGGTTCGAGGTGGGTCGCGTTGCATCGGGCGGCGGCGGCACGACGACAAGCGTCACGCTCGACCATCCCTACACCGGCACGCCGACGACTGGCGCCACGGTGTTTCGTGCGGCGGTCTACAGCGTGAATGACGCCGTCACCCAGCATGTGCACGCGTTCTTCGCCGCCGAGGGTGAGGATTGGCGCCGCGACTACTTCGGCTGTGCGCCGATGTCGATGTCGCTCGCGCTGCCCAATGCCGGCCTTGTGACGATGTCGTCGGTCTTCTCGCCGACGTCGTTCGCCGATGTGGCCGAAATCAACCCGGCGCACGCTGAGCCTGTTGCAGGGAGCCCGATCGTCGTCGACGCAGCTCGAGTCTGGTTCGCTGGATTGAACGTCATCGCTCGCGACCTGACGCTCAGCTACAGCGCCGCCACGCAGGCGCGCACGGCCTCGACGCGGACCAACGGCAAGCTCGGCGGCGTTTCCTCGACCGGCGATGGGAAGACATTCACCATCGAATTCTCGGTCTACGTCGGCGACGGCACGCTCGCTGGCGAGCTGCAGGACGGTTCCACTGTTACTCCGACGTTGCTGAACGACCTGCTAGGCGACAGCAGCGCAAGCGGCGCAGTCTCGGCAACGCGCAAGCTCTCGCTTCAAGTCGGCTCTGCCGTCGGCGCTTGTGCGTATGCCTACATGCCCGAAGCCGACTGCGTTGTGACGACACAGCACACCGACGGGCTCACCGTCGCTCGCGTCGTCGCGACTGGCACCGGCGCTCTCCCTGCTGTCCTTGCTGTCCTCTGAGGTGACCAATGACCGTCCGCATCGCTAACACCGTCCGCAACACTCGAGTCGACGCAATCCGCGCGGCGATCGACGCTGGCGCGGGTGCGGGTCTTCTGCGTATCTACTCGGGCACCAAGCCGGCGAAGGGCGGCACGCCAGCGGGCACCCTGCTCGCTGAGCTCACGTGCGCCGACCCCTGCGGCTCATCGTCGTCTGGCGTGCTGACGTTCACCGTGCCATTCAGCGACACATCGGCGAACGCCACGGGCACCGCCGCGTTTTTCTATCTCGTCGACTCGACGGGCGCGTTCGTCTGCGACGGTGACTGTGCGGTGAGCGGAAGCGACCTCAACTTGACGACGCTGTCCATCGTCGCTGGTCAACCCGTGCAGGTGACGAGCTTGACCATCACCGATGGCAACAACTGAGGTGAGCGATGCCTGACAACGTCGGATACACACCGGGATCGGGCGCTACCATTGCTGCCGACGACGTCGGCGGCGCGCTCTTGCAACGAGTCAAGATCGTGCAGGGCATCGACGGCGTCAACGATGGCGACGTTGCGTCCAGCAATCCGCTGCCGGTGCAAGAGGCATCGGGCGCGATGTCGCTCCTTCGACGCATCCTCGAGCGGCTCATGTCTCCCGTCGGATTCGACATGTCGCTCGACCGCTCGCGCGTTACGGCGGTGCTCGAGAGCGGCACGGTGACGACGGTGTCGACGG
>JBILFF010000201.1:0-2688 GCA_044351695.1 Bdellovibrionota bacterium | reverse complement strand
TCGTGCTGCTGTCTGGTGAGTGGGCGAAGATCAAGCTGCTGGCCGAAGAGCGCCCCGCGTCGACGGCGATCTCCGTCGCCATGACCTTCGTTGACGCGCTCTCTGATCGCGAGACCGTGCTGCCGGCATCGAACCGCGCGCACATCGCCGGGCTGCTCGATGTGCTGGTCGCTGCGAACGTGCTGAGCGGTGCGAGCAAGGCGGCGCTGATGCTGCTCTTTGCCGCGAAGATCAGCCGCGCCGAAGAGCTGTTCGGACGCGGCGCGCGCGTGGACAGCGGCGACATCAGCCGCGCGAAGGCAGGTGCGGCATGAGCCAATATGCGAATGTGCAGGCGTTTTCGTCTGTCCTTACGACCGAGTTGAACAGCTTGGCCGATGCGGCGAACTCGAACGCCTCAAGTAATCAGGACAACAGCACCAACCTCTACGGTTTTGCCGACGTTTCGGTGGTGCTGGGCGCGATCAACCCGACGAGTGCAGGCGCAAGGCTGGAAATCCATCTCATCCCGCGGCTAGCTGATGGCTCGACTTACGCCGACCTGTCGGCGTCGACCATCGTCGGAACTGTCGTCGTCGACACGTCCGGGTCGAACACGAAGGAAGGCATGCTGCGAGGCGTCCCTATTCCCCCGGGTTTTTTCCAATGGCGCGCGACCAACCGCACAGGGGTGACGCTGGCGGCGTCAGGCAACACGATGTCCGTCAGATACTACGACATCAAGGGCGGCTGATGTGCTGATCCGCTCCGCGCCATCGACGCTAGAGCGCCGCCGCGTTCCGCTGGGCCCGCTGCGCGTCAGCGAGTTCGCGCGCTCGATGGACGTGCGCGGATTGTGGGTCGCGTCGCCGCAATATCTGACCGTCGACCTGACCGGCAATTCGCCGCCGCTGACATGGCAGGGCAGCGCTGCAATCCACGGCAGCGTCGAAGGTCCGGGCATCGACTGCTCGCCGTCGACAACAAGCGGCGCGCGGCTCACGTTCGGTTCGTCGTCTCCGCTCAACGTGACGACCGGCGGACTCAGCACTTATTGCCGAATCTTGCGGACAGCGACCGCGCAAGGAAACAACGCGCCTTATTTCGGCATCGGTTATCAAGGATGGGGCAACCCGTTCGTCATCAATCTAATCGGCACGACCAGTACTACAGCCGGCGCACTATCGTGGAACTGGAACGCGGGCGGGACTCTGCGTCAGTTCCAGACATTCTCCGATACATGGCCAGCGTTTACTCCGACCTCATTCGTGCTGGCGCATGCGTTCGGATCGCGCGTTGACGGCTATTACGGAGGCCGGCTCCACAACAGCGACACGACCAACACAGCCGCTCCAACCTACGGCGGCACCAGCGACATCCTCTGTATCGGTTATGAGGGTGTGAACGCGCGCAACTCGCAGATGACGTTTTTCTGCGGAGCGGTTTTCGGCCGCGCGCTGTCGGGCAGCGAAGCGGCGGCGTTGGAAGCCGAGCCCTATTCTCTCGTGGAGCCGGCGCGCTCGTGGCTGTCGATGTTGCCGGCATCCGCCGCCCCGCCCGCCTCGAACAACAACAACCTCCTCCTGCTCGGTGTTGGAGACTGATCGGCCATGGCGAACACCTCATTCACGCCGGGCAGCGGCGGCAAGCTCGCGTCGGACACCATCACCTACGACGGCGAGAGCGCCCAGCTGCCGCTTGGCAAGCTCGCCATTGGTGCCGCCGGCACGCTGGAAACGATCAGCCGCGGCCAGCAGACGATGACGAACTCGCTGCCGGTGGCGATCGCGAGCGATCAGTCAGCGGTGCGCGCGCGCGGCGCGGAGGCTGTCGGCGCGACGCTGTCGACCGATCCTGTCATCATCGCCGCGCAGGTCCGCACGTCGCGGCGCAGCGGTGCCAGCACGAACACGGTGCAGGCGCTGACGCTCGACGACCTGGGCAACCTCGTGATCCGCGACACCGCGTATGCGAGCGACATCTGGTCGTACAGCGCTGCGGTGACGACGACGAGCGTGCAGAACGTCAAGGCGCTGGCGAGCGGGCTGCGCCAATGGATCACCGGCATGCAGTTCACCAACGACAGCGGCAGCAGCCTCCGCGTCACCGTGCAAGACACGAGCGCGACGGTTCTCTGGCGCGGTCTCGTGCCGACTGGCGGCGGTATCGTCGTGCCGTTGCCGAAGCCGTTGATGACTGCGGCCGGCGTCGGCGTCGATCTTGTCCTCGGCTCGACGCCCGGTGGCACCGTGCCGTCTGGCGGCACGGCGGCGGTGCTTTGCAATCTCCAGGGCTATCAGGGCGTATGATCGGTGTTCACAGCCCAGACCGCGATACTGCTCGGGCTGTTTCCGGCAGCCTCGCCGCCTGCATCGAAAGAGCTGCAAGGGCTGACGTTCCTCTTCGGCTCGCTGTACACGCCCGGAGGCGGCGGCGGGTCGATCAGCGGCAGTCTGAACCAGTCGCTCGACGCGCTGACATCGTCCGCATCGGGTACGGTTGCGGTTGCAGGCAGTCTGAGCCAGTCGCTCGGCGCGTTGACATCGTCGGCGGCCGGTGCGGTTGCAATCGCGGGCAGCCTCAACCAGTCGCTCAGTGCGTTGACATCGTCGGCGTCGGGCGCCGTCGCCATTGCAGGCAGTCTGAGCAAGACGCTCGACGCGCTCACGGTTGCTGCGACAGGCACAATCGCAGACGGCCCTGTCGGCT
>JBILFF010000083.1:0-10107 GCA_044351695.1 Bdellovibrionota bacterium | reverse complement strand
CCTCGGCAATGGAACAGGAGTCTTGGGATCTCGCTCAACGATTTCTTTTGATTCAACTCGCAGCTCCACGAGCGTCGAGAGTGGTGACTTTAATGGTGATGGTCGCACGGACCTTTTGATTTTTGGAGAGACCATCGACCCAGGGCCTCCCCCAGCTGTTGTAAATTCAGCGACAGTTTTTCTGCAGTCGGCCGATGGTACTTTTACCGCGAGCTCCACGGTCGACCTACTCCTTATTGGAAGCAGTTCAATGCGAGTCGAGGACTTTAACAAAGACGGATTAGATGACTTTGCTGAATTAGGAAATATTTATCTCTCAAACGGAAACGGCAGCGCCACCGCCACGGCTGGTGTAAACAACTTTTGGAGTAGCAGCGCGTTTTATGAGGATTTTGATAATGACGGAATTGCGGATATTCGAACATTCGACCCAGACTTTGGGATGTGGACTAACTATTTTGGCGCGGCCAAATCGGTGAATCGATTAAATCTGATTGCCTGGAGCTCAGCATCAGAGGCGCAAGAATTTCTGCCCATCTTAGATGCGGCCATTCAAACAATTCAAACTGAGGTGATGGCTCTTTCTAGCGCCTCCTTACAGCTTGAACGCTCGCGAGATTCTCAGGTTCGCCTAAGTGAGGCCCTCATCGATGCCAACGAAAGCTTGCGATCCTTCGATTACGCGCAAGCCACGGCTGAGGTGACTAAGCTTCAAATCATGGCCCAAGCTCAGATGGCTGCGATCACGCAAGCCAATATGAATCGCCGAAGCGTTCTTTTGCTTCTCGAGCCTTTCGCTTAAGTCTGTGATCGACAAGATTTTATTGAGTCGATTTCGTCGCTTTAAAAAATTTAAAGCCCCGCCGCTCAGTTTCTAGACATTCTCATCTGACACTCAGATTTCCCATTTTTCCGATTCCACCTGGTCACGATAGGCGTGGGCAACTTCACTTCGATCGACGAGGTCAACCTTGTAGGGAAGCCGACTCTCTTCAAGAGCATCCTTGATCGTAAACAGAGTACCAGGAGAGATTTTTTGATCTTTTGGAATCTCATAAAGAATATCTACATCAGAAAATTCTTGCGGATTCCCCCGAGCTCTTGATCCGAAAACCCAGAGCCGTATCCCCTGGGCCTTGAGAGGCTTAACGACTCATTCTCTAAAACGCGCTGCTCAGCGAACTCAATCGCTTCAGAGAGAGAAACCAAAGCCTTCTCATATTCGCTCATTGAAACTTCCACAAATACTGACTATTTAAGCTTCATACATTTTTCTATTGTTAGCTAACATCTTAGTGAAAATTGTATGCCCCGAAGACGAAAATTTTCTGTAGCTTAAGTGGACAGCTCCCCATCACTAATGCCCTTTTCTGCCCCTTCAGAGCGGCAGGAATTTGGCGCCACGAGGTCGTGAGATTGTTTCAGATTCTCGTGCAGCAAAGAATAGAATTTACTTGTTGAATTACAAGTTAAGAAGCAGGGCCTTAACAATCCCCTTCCGAACAGATCCGACACTTCACGCGAACTTTCTGAGAGTTCATGACGGCCGACAATTCAACAGACTCTGATGGAGCTTTTGAAAAATCTCGATTGTCGACGATTTGAACGAGATCGAGATAGAGTTCGGCATCGTACATCGCTGAAATCAAGGCCTTTGAATTCAAAAAAGACTCTGAAAAAAGCTCGGCCATGGCCTCCGCATCGATTCCAGAAAAAAGTCGAATGGCCAAAATTAAGAACTCATTCTCGGGGACCTTCGGAGTCGTCGCCGTCTGATACCCACGAAATACTTCGGCCGATCCAATGACGGTTGACTGGTCGGGTTGCTTTAGCCAGAGACGCTGTACACCTTCTTGGCCTCTGACCTGAGAGTCACCTTCCACAATCATCGTGCGACGACCCGAATCGTCCGTTTGAAAATCCACCCGACAAGACAAAAGCTCTTTCGCTGTTAAAGGAGCCATCCAAAGAGCAAATACTGTGCAAGCCAAGACCTGTCGCATTAAAATCCTCTCAACGAGTTATATTGATATTCTTAAATTTAAAACTTAGCTTATCCGCCTGCGCTTTCAACGCTTCGGCACTCACACAGGAGCTTCTTTGAGCGTCAAACTCAGAAATGTCTTGTTGACAGAGGTAACAGCGAATCGACTCGAGCTGATTATTCCGCACTCGTCGCAAATCCAAAGAATAGGATCGGTTTCCTACATACTGAGTCTTGTTTGTTCGATCCGACTTTGCTCGAAGAATGATAATCTCAGAGGCCAAAGAATCAACATCTTTACTGCCTTCAATCTTCAAAGAGATTGGCTTGCTTTCGTCTGAGGCATCGAGATTCACTCGCCATCGTCCATCTCGCAGAACATCGAAGCTCGTCTTCCACTCCTGGGCCGGACCGACTGCCACCGACGTCAAAACAAGACTGTCGAGGGAACTTTCTTTATTGGCCTCGCTCTGCTTTTCAGTACGCGTTAAACACTGAACCCGATCAAAGGAGTGAGCCGGACTCGCGAACAAAAAAAACACAATCAAAAAAGCATAAGACAATGAATTCGGCATTCGGAAAGAGGTTCCTTCGGTTTGCATTGGGGCTCGATAGCGCGACTTAGAGAATCTGTAAAGAAGGTCGCCCGATTTCCATGCGTCGAGGTCGCGTGATGATTAACAAGTAAATTCCATGGGATGCAATCACGCAGGCGCATTGGGTGCGCCGAAGCGTTCTTTTGCTTCTCGAGCCTTTCGCTTAAGTCTGTGATCGACAAGATTTTATGGAGTGGCCTTCAAAATCAAATTTTGAAGGCCACCCTTTGCGTGTTTGGATGATTGTGAAACTCTTTTTCGCCACTCAGACATGCGTTTCAGTCTGATTGGCGACGACCATTGAAATTGCAAAACTTGGGCCATGCAAGACACCTTGATTTTCTAGTATTTTGTAAGATTCAGAGTTGTGAGATGTCGTCCCCATTCTAGTGGACAGCCGCAAATGGTAATGTCCGCGGAGATCGATGCTTCGCTTCCCGAAGGTGCAGTACACTCTCTTAATCACTCAAGAGATGCTTCATTTTGATGCTGAAGATCTTAGGGCCTTTCATTTTAGTCGAGACCTTATTGCTAGAGGCTATCGTTCTGCATAGCTCCCTTTTTGCTGCGCCCTTGCCTGCGCGCCTTTGTGCCACTTCGCTGGAGAGGAGCTCAAGGGATGGGAGTTACTCCCTGCCTGAGTGGTGGTATAGCGGCAATATTCCGATTCCGCTCTCGCAGTCTCCTCTGAATGCCGCAGCTTTTCGTCAGTGGAAAAAGTCTCAACCCAAGCAGCTTCAGTTTGTGGTTTCTTTTGTAGATGAGCATTTGAAGAGAATTCGATTTCCTTGGTTTGTCGGAGCTTTAAAACAGAGCTTTCAAAAATTCATGGTGGCTCGCCAAGGCCTTAAGAAGCCTTTACTCTTTGTCGTCGATATCGAGCACCAAGAGTCTGCGCGAAGCACTTTGTGGGTTGCGGGCTTGCTTCGAGTTTTTTTCCCCGCTGAAATGTCTAAAGTCAGTTTTGCAATAAAATCGGAAGGGCAATTTGACGAAGAATCGATTAAAAAAATCGTTTCGGGCCGGTTTCATGTAGTGATCTCGGATGATGCGTCTTATACAGGAAGCTTTTTGAGGACCTCTATTACAGAAGATCTCGGACGAAGCCTTTTGATCCGGGGGTGGGGCCCTCCCAATTCAATAGATGTGATTTGCCCTTTTGCGACACTCTCGGCTCTACAAACACTCGAGTCTCTAGAGGGTGTCGAGCTTTTCTACGCTGAGCGCATTCCCACAGTGCAAGAGTTGGTTGACGGGATGCCCGAAGAAAAAAAGCGGTCTTTGCTCAAAAACCCTTTTCTTTTTTATTCGATTTTGCCGCGATCGTCCGTGCTCAGTTTTTTTGATCACAAAGTTCCTGATTTCATATCGATGTCGATAGTGCTGACTGAGGGTAGCGTTTTTGAGCCGGGCAATGAGGATGCTCAAGAGCGGGCTGATGATTTATCGACTTTTCGGAGGTGCCAGAGGTTTGAGGCTGTGTGGGGTCTTCGTAGCCACGGCAGCATCCCCTTTTTTAAACACGATTGCGAGCCCTACAGATAGAATAGCCTCATAAATTCGATATTTTTTTTAAAAAACTGGTTATTCTTAATCATATGCCCCTTGCTCTTAATGAAATTCTTACGCCTCAGGCACTTGAAGACCTTCAGCTTGCAAACACTCTTTTTGATGTTTTGAGTCTTCTGAAGACTGAACACTGTGATTTTAAGCAGGTCTCTGCTTCGGTCCAAGACAATCCCAAATTTTCAAAGCGTATTCTGAGTCGGGCGAACTCCAACAATTACGGCTTTGATAAGCCCATTCGCGATCTTCAGCATGCTGTGGCCATTTTGGGTTTTGCGAGGGTCAAGACGGCCTTGCTCCAATCGACAGATCGAAGTTTTTATCATCGATACCTCGATATTGAGGGACCACTGGGCGACCTGAAGAAGCATAGCGTGGCTGTGGCTTGTTATGCTGAAGAGTATGCGAAAGAAATGCGTCAGGTTTATCCCCCAGAATTTTATAAGGCTGGTTTGCAGCATGATCTCGGAAGCTACGCACTGTTGATGGCGATGGGAAAAGACTATATCAAGCTGGTTCAAGAAGCTGAGTCGATGAACTACTCGCTGTATTTACATGAGCGAGATCAGCTGAAGTTTGATCACGCAGAGCTGGGATATCAAATTGCTGTGGAGTGGCAGCTGAGCGAATGCATTCAAAACGTGATTCGGTTTCATCATCAAATTTCAGAGGAGCGAAAAGAGCAATTGACCACTCGGGAGGTTTGGATTTTGGACACGGTTCATTTTGCTAATCTGGCGCATCGAGCCCAAGGTCCCAGAACGAGCCGCTCTCTTTATCGTGATCTGGGCAGCGATATGCCGCGCCCCCCCGGTGAGCCAACGATCGAACAATTAAAGAGGGTGAATGAGTACGCCTCAACGCGCGCTCTTGAGAGTTTTCGAAAGCTAGGATTGCTAAGTTAAAATCAAAGACTTCCATTCAAATCACTCTTAGGGCAAAAACTCCTGGTATTTTGCTCCTTGTATTTTTGGACAGGTGGGCCATCTTTAGACTCATGCTACGAAGTCCACCATGTTTCGCGATTTTACGCCGGGTGCCCTTAGTCTGCGCTTGTTTTTAGTGCTCTGGCTGAGCTGTGTTTTTGCTTTTCCGTGCAGTCTCTTTTCGCACTCCATCGAGAGGCATTTGCATTTACTAGAGGTTCGGTTGAAGCACCTGAAAGAGGCGGCCGTTGTTCTAGATCAAAATGAAGATTTTGTGGCGCGTCTCGTGCAGAAAGAAGAATTTCGCTCTGATCTTAAGTCAACGATCCGATGGTATCGACAATTAGTCGTATCGTATTTTCGACGGGGTGCTGATGAGGAGTGTCCGCTGTCTCAGAGTTCGAGGCTGAAGACACTGCGAGAAGAGCTGTGGCATTTGGCTCAAGACTTCATCGATCAAAGCTCTGACAATCTTGAGGAGCTGGCGTATGATCTTCCTGATCCGAAAGACACTCCAAGATTTTTGAAAGATCCATTTAGAATTCATGATTTTCATCGGTCTTCGGATCTTTCAAATCCTCAACGGCAATTTTTGAGCCGGCTTATAAAAGTCAGTCCCGCGCTTTTGACTTTAGAGTTGAATGGCATGGGAAAGCTTAGCTCTGTAAGCCTTCAAGCGCGAAAAGAATCTCGCGTGATCCAGGAGTGGTCTGCACCAGGAAATGAAATCAACTTTATTGCAGCACGAGAAGCCGAATGGACAAAGCCAGATCTCGAAGCGGGCCAGTGGATCAGCATCCCCTTGCTCGATCGTGCAAACGAGCATTATTTTTTCTTTTTTCCTCGAGGGTCTCAATGGTCAGGCTTTCAGGAACTCTCTGGAAAAGCGATTGAAGTTTGGAGGAGAATCGCTGCGATTCCTTTTCATCGCTCTGAAATCGATTTTCTTGTGACGATGCCCGAAAGTGTGAGGTCTGAGAATGTTTACTCACTAGAGGATCTGCGAAGGCTTGCCATTCAGTCTACTGCCAGCTTGAAATTGATGCACTCAGCGCCGCTCAACGAAACCTTATCTTCTTCTAAAGTTCTTTGGATTCAAGAGTGGCACGAGTCAGAAAGCAAAACGAAGTTCGCTGTTTCAGTCGATCTTCCTCTTTTGCTTGATGATTTCTATGCCATTGAAGTTTTTAGGGAGCCGGCACATATCACTCCCCTTTTGCGTCTCGACCCCGGCGCCAGTCGGCGCCTTCGTCAACGCTTTCAAGCGAAGGAGTTGACACTGAGATCTCTGCTCGCTTTTTCAAAAGCCAATTTTGCTCAGGCGGTTTGGAGTGGTGTGATCTCGTCTCCTAAAGACTGTGCAGAGGTGCTTGCTTTGATACGCTAAGCGCTCCCGAGTGTTCATAGCATTTTGGGCAAGGGAGAGGGCGACTCATTGGGAGGGGGGTTCGGCGGTGCTACTCTCCAAGCAAAACACGACGGGATTCTTTGGAACGCTACCCGAGCATTTTAAGAAATGTCTCATAGGTTTAAAGTCCGTGCGGCCAATGGCTCAGACTCGCTTAGTCTCACGCAAGGACATGTTCAGTCTTGGCAAAAAACTTCTTGATGCTCCGGCAGCACAAGCCTTTGGAGACTCGAGAATTGATCATCGTTAACGATGATCACTTTCTTTTCTGCGGTTTGAGGATTTAAAAAATCGAAACGAAAAAGATTTTCGGTCAGCCTTTGCAGGATCACGAGAGACTTCACGAAAACCACCCCTTCGCTGAGCAGGAGCGCGGCGAGGTCCCTGTGGTCGTCTGGATGGGCGACCAGAGAACTTTTGACGCTCGCTACTAGAGATCATTCTCCAGTGCGAGAGCTCTTCTGGCGAAACAAAACTGATCGCTTCACCTGAAAGCGCTTCACCACGTGCCGTTCTGCCGATTCGATGAATATAGTCTTCTCGAGTTTCAGGCAGATCAAAGTTTACGACCAACTGAATATCGGTCACGTCAATTCCGCGAGAAGCAACATCGGTTGCTACAAGAATGTGATATCGACCACTCTGAAATCCTCGCAAAGCTTCTTGGCGTTGATTTTGAGATCGACCGCCGTGGATGGCCGCACACTTTATATTTTCTGTTTTCAAAAATCGAGCGAGCCGATCTGTGCGATGTTTGGTTCGAGCAAACACGAGAGTCCGCAGGGCTTTGTCTTTAAGCATCTTGCTGAGCTCAATATTCTTCGTGTCAAAATCGACTTCGACATGGCTTTGTTGAATTTTTTCGTGCGGCGTATTTGTGGATCCAATTCGTATCTCTTGGGGTTCGCGAGTATGTTTGCGAACTAGATTTTGAATGCTTTCAGGAAGCGTCGCTGAAAAGAGAAGCGTTTGTTTATCTTTGGGGAGAGCATCGACGATTTCTTGAACCGGCACTGAGAATCCCATGTCGAGCATACGATCCACTTCATCCAAAACAAAAATTTGCATATCCATGCGGATGCTTCGACGACGCATATGGTCCTGAAGGCGCCCGGGCGTTGCGATGACAAACTGAGGGTTTGCTCTCAGCGCATGGATCTGTGGATTCATCGATGCACCCCCAATCAAAACCGCAGAGCGAATATCTCTAGAGTCGCGAGTCAGGCTGCGCAAAACATCTTGAATTTGCTGTGCAAGCTCACGCGTGGGCGTCAGAATAAGAACCTTTAGCGTCTTGTCGTTTAAAACGCGATGAATCGCAGGAATCAAAAAGGCTGCTGTTTTTCCGGTTCCGGTTTGAGCCGTCGCGACTACATCTTTACCTGTCAAGGCCACCGGAATCGCTGCAGATTGAATGGGCGTGGGCGTGTTAAAGCGCATGTCTTTGAGAGACTTGTTAAGTTGTGGGTGCAAGTGAAATGCTTCAAAAGAAGCTTGTTCTGTCGTCGTCAAGATAACCTCCAGGTTATGCCTACTGAGTTGCTCGTTCGGAAATTAAGGCACAATACCTGGGATCTCAAAAGGAGCTATGAAGTCTCACTTGTATCACATCCGCAAAACAGAGTGTTAAGTTTATTTTAAAGTCGCCTAAGTCGTCGAATTCAGCGGCTTTCCTTCCAAGGCGCTATTTTATGGAGAAGAAGGAGTCCCGGAATCGCTAACAAAGCGCAGATGAGATAAAATTCAAACCAACCCATTTGCTCCACGAGCCAACCTCCGGGAGTCGACAAAAAGATTCTGGGGACACTCATCAGACTCGTGAGGAGGGCGTATTGAGTCCCCGTGTATTTGCGATTGGTTAGGCTCGCCATGAGCGTGACATAGGCGGCACTGCCCATTCCTCCTGCCAGGTTTTCAAAAGCAACGACGCCCGCCAGAGCTGGGACACTTCCTGGCACCAGAGTTAAAAGCGAAAATCCAAGGGTTGAAATCGCTTGAAGAAAACCAAACACCCAAAGGCATTTATTCTTGCCATAGATCGAGACCAAAAATCCTCCGATGAGGGAGCCCACCAGCGTTGACCAAAAGCCAAAAAATTTGCCCACAGAGCCGATAACGGTATTGCTAAACGAGAGATCGGCATACAGCACAGAATTGTAGTCGCTGGCGAGTTGATCCCCCATTTTGTACAGGACGATGAAGAGAAGAATCAAAAGTGCATCTTTCTTTTTAAAATAATCCACAAAAGGCCCCACCACGGCCTCGCCCAAATTTTTTGGCGTATCCGCATGTGCCTCTGGCTCTGGCGCAAAAAGAGTGGCGAGCATTCCCACGATCATCAAAGCGGCCATGAGCATGTACACTTGATTCCAACTCATCCAGTCCGCCAGCATGATGGCGATTGAGCCTGACGCGAGCAGGCCAAAGCGCGCGCCCGTCACGGCAAGCCCTGAGCCGGCCCCCAGCTCATCCTCACGCAAAATCTCGCGACGATAAGCGTCGACGACGATGTCTTGACTGGCGCTAAAAAAAGCAATCAAAAAAGCAAGAATTGAAATTTCAAGAAGGCTTGTAGAGGGGCTGAACTGTGCCATCGAGAGAATCGCCACTGCAAGCATCAGCTGAAAGACCATCAACCAACCTCGCCGTCTTCCAAGAAACTTTAGTCGAAAGTGGTCCAGTAGCGGCGCCCACACAAATTTAAACGAGTAGGGAATCCCTATCAGAGCCACTAATCCAATCGTGCTGAGATCTACGCCCTCACGGCGCATCCAAAGCCGAAGAGTGCCTCCCACCAAAAGGAGCGGCAAGCCAGAACTAAAGCCCATGAGCAAGATGATGAGCATTCGTCGGTCACTGAAAATTCTTTTGAGTAGGCTCTGAGATTGTGTTTTTTGCTCTGCCTGGTGGGCCATACGCTCCAGTATCACCAACGATAAGCAATAAATCCATCAGCAAAAATGTTTTTTGAATCTCACTCAGTCGAACTTTGTTTTTTGAGAGCTAGGTCAATCGCCGGAAACAACTGCACGTTCATTTGATAAATAAAGTCGGGCTCTGCTTCACCCGAGTATTTGCGATTCATTTTTTGTACGAACTTATAAAGAGCGGTCTTTAGTTCCTGAAAGTCAGCTTTCGTCAGAGCGATAGTGAGCGTTTGGTAGTCTCGATTGTTGCCGTCTACTTCATCCAAACGCTCTTGAGACTTTTGAATCATCACCTTTTGAAAATTTCGAACATTCATGCTGGCTGTTTCATGATCGGTTTCTAAGCCGACGTTGGTTTTTTTCCAGCGTGATTTGATCTTTTTGATCAATCCTAATCGCTCAAGTTTTTGGAGGCTTAAGGCCAGCTCAGAAGTTTTGATCCCAAAAGCCGAGCAGAGCTCAGATTCTAGACTGTCTATCGATACAAATCCGATCAGTTCGTAGAGCACAGGCATCCACCATGAGCTGTAGAAATCATATTGAAATTGAGTGAGATGATGAGTTTGTCGAAATTTTTTAAATTCCAATAGTTCCTCAAAAAGCTCATTTTTAGCTTCAAGGTTTTTAATCTGCGTAAACTTGACTAATCGCTCAAAAAAACGAGCTTCCATGTCCGTGAGCTCTAGGGCCGAGATCAGCT
>JBILFF010000082.1:0-10123 GCA_044351695.1 Bdellovibrionota bacterium | reverse complement strand
AAAGCGAGAGCGAAATTTTTTTCCTGAACCTTCAACTTCAATTTCTCCTCGTGCGCGACAGAATATCTGTGAGTCATCATGTTTCTTAACGGAGCATCCTGATAGCCAGAAGACAGCGAAGACGAAACAAAATCTAGAGATCATCTGAGGAAAGGCTGGCAATTTTTTGCCGAACTCGCTTTGCCATATCTTTCTCAGCGTTTTGATCCTTGGGTTCTCGATTCGAGGATTCAACTTTTGCCGAGCCAGTTGCTGGGGGTTCATTGATGATTCTTTGATACATGCTCAAAGCCAGATCGTGAAGTCCGAGTTTTGTATAGACGTCTGCTAAATGTTCAATGATGACAGGTTCATCAGAGTCGAGTTGGTGAGCTCGTTCAAGGATCTCTCGTGCTTTCTTAAAATCTCCTTTTTGATGATACAGCCACCCCAAACTATCGACGATGTAAGCATTTTGAGGCTCGATTTGAACAGCTCTCATGAGCAGCTGTTCTGCCTCCTCCAGATTGATCTTTCGATCAGCAAAGACGTAACCGATATGATTCATGGCATGAGCGTGTTGAGGATTGACCTCTAATAGCTCGCGCATTCTTTTGATTCCCGCTTCAAATTGACCGGTCTTGTGAAGATACGTTCCCAGGGCAAAAATAATCTTTTCATTCTTTGGTATGTGGAGAGCGGCTCGTTCCAAGATTCGAATGGTATCCGGCAGCTGTTGCTGGCTTTCATAAAAGCTGGCGAGCGACAAATAAAGTTCATAGATGCTTGGTCTCAACGCAATAGCATCGAGAAGCACGGCGGGAACACGCTCCGGTTTTTTGAGGCGATCACTCAGAATGAAAACAGATTGGAGACGAGAGTCAGAGAAATACTCAGAATCTGGTTGGACTCTCTTATAGTGCTGCAAAGCTTGCTCAAAAGATTCCTGTTCCTCATACAATGCCGCAAGATAAAAATGAACTCGGTCCTGAGAAAGTTCTGCTTTGTTGAGCAGCCCCTTTAAAAAGGTTTCAGCCTCGCTGTATTGCTCAAGCTTAAACAGCACTAGAGCGATTTTCAGCTGTAGGGGATAATCCTCCGGATCCGCTTGAACCATGACACGAAGATGTTCCAGAGCGCCTGCAAAATTTTCGGTCGCCAAGTGTAAATTAGACAGCTTTTGTCGCAGCTGAAGATCTTGGGGGGCGCCTCGTACGGCTAAGGTATAGACTTGGATGGCTTGTTGGAGATCTCCACTCAGTTCATAAAGAAGGCCAAGCGCTCGAGCCGCTGTGGCAAATGTGGGGCGCAACTCAAGTGCTTTTAGGTAGGCTTTTTCGGCTTCAGAGCGTTGTTCCATCAGAGCGTAAATTTTCCCAAGAAAATAGAAGCCGATCTCATCGTCGGACTCATCCTTTAGGTAAGTTTGTAAAGTTCGAATCGCCTCTTTAAATTTCCTTGAGTCCGAAAGGAGTGCGACCTTCATCAGAATAGTTTCACGAAATCGAGAGGGGTCATTCTCTTTTTTAAACAATTTCAAAGCGAGGTCGATGGATTTGACTGCGCGATCCAAATCCAACTCGAGGGCAGAGATACGAGCATCTAAAAGATAAAAGTCTGCCGACTCTTTCATGCGGATCGAATCGAGAATCTGACGAGCATGCACGACTCGATTTAAACTGATGAGTTGTTCGGCTTGCTTGAGTTGAATGTAAGCAGAACTCGAATCAAATTGATTGGCTAAAGAGTAATGCTCAAGAGCGAGTTCGGTGTTTCCATTAAGAGTTTCAAGTTCTCCGAGAATAAAATGGAAATAGCTGTAGGAGTTTCCCAACCAAACGGAGTCGACTTCATGCACAGCACGGGACGACCGACTCGTAGCGCATTGCAACTGAGAGAGAGAGGAGACAAGGAAAACCAAAAAGAACTTCAACTTCGACAAAAACCCTCCCCGAACACGTCTCAACCCCTCAAGGGGTCCTCTCTTAATTCTATCTGAATGGCGGGCTGCGACAATGCACCCCCCCTCGGCTAAGTCCTTGATGACGCTATGCTGCTGTGAAAAAAGGGAAGCCGTTGTGAGTCAAGGGATCAACTCACAACGGCACCTAGGGAGTAATAAGAGTAATAGGGGTATTGTTCAGTAGGTAATGCAAGCGTGGTGCCAAAGTGTTGACGTTGAGGTCCCCTTAAAAGCGGCTCTTTCCTCATCGTACGCAAAGCTTACAGGCTCCAAGTCGACAAATTGCGGCCTCTTACTTTTTTTGACAGTGGAAGGGCAAAGACAGCGAAAAACAATAAAGAGCTGCGGCTTATGATTTTCATTCGGGACTTATCAAACTAGGGGCCTGCTGAAGCAGTCTCTGGGCCGCGGCCAATTGAGGATCGAGTTCATTTTTAACCTCGGCGCTTAGAGAATCCTTCAAAGCGTGAATCGTCTGCAGAGACCTTTGTCCTTTGTATTCTGGGTGAGCGGAAATCGTCTGAGGGCTGATTCTCTCCCGCTCGGGTATCTGTTTCAATGAAGCGCTCATGGACTGTGATCGGCATTGTCTTTTTTTGGATTCGCATTCATTCCGAAACCTCTCCACCTTTTCATCGATAATGGCGAGATCTGGTTCGAGCCCTTTGGGCTGCACAGTCTGACCCGAAAGGCCGTAGAAGACCAGATGCGTGAGCCAAAATCTCCCGCCTAGAGAGGATGCGGCCCCCAGCTCGATGGCTGTTTGGCCTATGCCCTTTCCAAAACTTCTCTGGCCAACAATCCATGCGCGGTTTGATTCTTGAAGAGCTTGTGTGAGTAATTCGGAAGCAGAGGCGGAGAGATGGTTGATGAGCACGACCATGGGGTAAAGAGTAGGAGTGTGAGTAGAGAGAGTCGAAATCGTTTGAAGACTGAAGTCTTCACCCTCGCGCGTATGAGACTGAAACATGGGGCCCGTCGTCATGAAAAATTGGGCTATGCGCTGAGCTTCTATGATGCTTCCTCCTGGATTAAATCGCAGATCCAAAATAATTTTGGGTTGTTTTTCAGGTGTGTTTTGTTGCATCCATTGAAGTTTGATTTCTTCAAGGGCTTGGGCAAGCTGCAGAGAGGCCCCATCTCCAAACTCAAAAAGTCTTAAGTAAAAAAACTCATTGTTTAAAATTTCGGCAGAAACAAGCGGCTCATGATCCACCACACTTGAGTTGAGTGTTCCCTCCAGCCGGATATCAATCACCTCTTCGTCGCGTTTGATGCGAATGTGCAGTTCAGGATCGTCATTTGAGTTGAAAAGTTCTATTAAATCGCCCACCGCTCCATGATCAAAAAATTCCTCGACAGAGATCCATGTAGGATCTTTCTGATCCCGAGTGATTTGGCCAGGAAGATACTTCCACTCCTCGATGCCTGGCTTCAGGGCGATGATCTCATCTCTAAGCTTTAGCCCTACGCCGGATGTCGTCGATTGCTCGCTGCGAAGATTTTGACCAAGCGACCAGCCAGGCCGTCTTAATCCTAAAACATTCAAGCTTTTCACTTCTTTTCCAGTTAATCCAAGGCTGAGCGCAAACTCTGCGTCTGTACGAATGCCAAATCCGTATGAATCGTATGAAATAGACCGAGCGTAAGAGCTGTACGGATCCAGAACTTTGGCAAAGGCTGTCAAAAAGATGCGATAAACTTGAGCATCCGAGCGATTTTCATGAAAGCGATTCCAAACTGGCGTGGGCGATATTCGCAAATTGCCCAGCTGACGTTCAGACTCGATTCTATCGACGAGCTCTGCAATTTTCTCGATGCTTGAGCATTGTTGTATGTCTTTATCTGGCGACTCCATTGCTTGGGCAATGATGGCCTTTTTTGATTGATACCAAATCGAGAGATTGCTGAGATCGGGTTGAGTTCTCTCAAAAGCGGTGAGGATTGCTTGAATTGCACGCGGATACAGATATTCGAAGTCACTAAAATCGTTCGAGTAGTGATTACTTAAGGCAATGCCCACGATTGAATGCACTTCCTCGCAAGGACCTGCCGGACGAATCGAAAAAGTACGCACCATTGGGTTTTCGGAATCTCTCCCGCAGGAGCCCACCACTGTAAAAACGACGGACAGCGAAAGTAAGCGAAAAGACAGCTGTGACATGGCAAAGCCCTTAGCATAGGTTCTCGGTTTAGAGAGCTGGGCAGAAAGTTCAATGAGTTCGGGTCTTTACTACTGCATCTGAACAGCCAGACGACGGGCCTCTAGATTTTCCGGGTTTAGCGCCATAGCTTTTTTGAGGTGTCTCTGTGCCTCCGCCAACCGACCCAAAGCTCGTAGAGCATACGCCATCTCTAAGTGGGCCTTATCCGTTTCTTTGATCTCAAGAGATCGTTGTACCGCGGCCAGCGCTGCCTTGGGGTTCGATTTTTCTGAGAGCCGTAAAGATCTTCCATAGCGTAGCCAAACAAAAGCATCTTGTGGATCCTTCTTAAGAACCCGTTCATAAGTTTTCGATGCCCGCGCATGATCTCCTGCCAAGGCCTCACAATCCCCGCGTGCTTCAAGAGCTTTTAAATAATTCGAGTCTAACGCTAGCGACTCATTAAAAAAAGACCGCGCCTCTTTATATTTTTTTTGACCACAAAAAGCTCGGCCCAATAGAAGCAGTCTGCTTCTTTGCTCAAGTCTTGAGGGTTCAAGTTTAGCAATTCGATTCAACACTCGGATGGCCTCGGCATTTTTTTCGGTTTCAATCAAAAGCTCTCCTAGATGGATCCTAACGACAATGCGATCTTCCAATTTTAGAGACTTCTCGAAATGGCTGATAGCTTCTCTCTCTTGACCGTCTGTGCGTGCAATTCTTCCAAGTCTAAAAAATCCCTCGCTCTCAAATCCCTTCATCTTTGACAGCGCCTGAGCCGAGTGACGTGCGATATCGAGTCGACCATCAAGTCTTGCCACCTCTTCTCTCATCATTTGAACCCATGGCAGATCTGGGTCGATCGTGAGAGACTGAGCAAAAGCGGTGAGGGCATGATCGGACTTTTTGTCTTTGATATAGCTCCATCCTAAATAGGCGGAGACTAGGGGATCTCTTGCTCGTGTGAGTTGAAGGCTCTTCATGCGCATCGTGCCGGCTACTCGTGTAGATGAATGAGCGAGTTCTAAGAGTCCACTCGTTCTTTGAGCTAAAGACGAATCATTTTCAGAGATTTCGGTGAGCAGACTTTGGGCACGATCCAAGAGTTCAGTCTTGCCACTCAGGACCATCGCCTCGATCACATGCGCACGATCAACAAAGCCTAGGTCTCTCCAGCGAGGGAGTTGAGAAATAGGATGATCAAAGTTTCCCCTCTTCAAATATATTTCCAGACTTTCTGGACGGTTTCCCGTCTTCTGCGAAGCATTTGGTTTTTTAGACGGCTCCGCTTCTTTTACGTTCATGGCCGGTATAACGTTTTCTGATCCAAGATTTTTTGCCGACTTATTGAGGTGATCCGGTTTTTCAGCGGAGGATGGATTTCTGGTTAAAAGAAGGGTGAGGGTCGGGTCTGATGAGGGTAGAGGAGGCTGTGAGAAGGGTTCGAAGAAAAAGTAGGCGCCAAGGCTGAGCAACACCAGGAGGGCGGCGACGCCCAGTGGTCTATTCCCAATCGCCTTGCGGGGGATCGATGAGTTTGAAGCTCGCAGCGAGGCCAGTTTTTGATGATCCCGATCAGCAGAGATTCTCGAAATCTGCACGGTGGCCTCCTCTTCGGCCACGCGGTGAGATCGCTTCGTTGAGTGAGATTTCTTGATCAAGCGTTCCTGATCGATCTCAATCTCTTTGTTTAACAATGGAGACGTTGATTTTTTGGTGGGCTCTGTTGGGGAGATTTTTCGGCCATCCTGTTTTTGCCGAAGGTCTGAGACAAAGCGATCTAACTCGTCATCTGAGATGGAGCTCTCGCTTTCCGCTAATAAAATCTCCTCCGATTGAGGGCGATGAGCAGAGAGCTTCTTGGGGGGAGTATTTTTTGAGTGCTTCTGAGCTCCTTCAGCTTGATCTAGAGTGAAGGCGAAACGACAAATACATTTAAATAGTCTCTGAGTCGTGTGATCAGGGATTTCGTAAGCTCTTCCACACTCAGGGCAGACCAGCTCCATATCAATTCTTTATCTCCACACCGCAGTCCTCTGGAAATTCCGATCTCAGAATTCGAAGGCTTGAGTTCTCCTTTTCGCTTAAGTCTATCGGGTTATGGCTTCTCATCGGTAGGCGGTGGACAATCGGACGATCGATAGGACTCGACTCATGATAATCAGTCACAATGGCAAGACTGTGATCGCTAAGTCGCACCAGACTCCCCACGGGGTAAGCGCCCATACCCGTGATAAAACTTTGTAAAACTACAGGATCGAAAATTGTTCCGTATCCCTGAGCCATAATCTTGAGCGCAAGGTCTGGGAGAATCCTTCTTTGATAGATTCGATCTGTAGTCATAGCATCGAAAGTGTCACAGACGGCAACGATTCGGCTGAAAGGGTGCAGACCGATCTTTCGATGCACTTGAGGATAGCCCTTAAGATCGTATCTCTGGTGATGTTCAAACGCAGCACTGAGACGTTCTAAATTTTTGAGATCAATGGTTTGCGATTTAACAAATGCCACTAAGCCCTGAGAGGGGTGAGATTGCATCACGGCCAGTTCCTCAGGAGCGAACTTTGATACTTTATTTAAAATCGCAAGCGGCACATGAAGTTTACCGAGGTCGTGGAGCAGGGCGGCCCAAGCAAGATCGATCAATCTAGAATCGCTGATCTGCATTCTCTTCCCAAGATTCACGGCCAAGCGGGCTACGTTGAGCGAATGGAGATAGGTGTATTCGTCGTGCTTTCGGATCTCGAGAAGAGCATCGATTTCCGAATCAAAATCCGCGGGATCAACCTCCACGATTGATCGGATTTGTCTAATGATGGCCTCTTTCATGAGACTCTCTTCTCCTTGAATTGGCCGATCATTTTTTCGATTTGATGAGCTGGGCGTCCTTGAACATGTGGCCTGACATCTTTGAGAAAATTGAGAATTTCAACACTTCTTAATTCCTCAAGGGCAAGTAGGATCTGCTCTTGCATTTTCTGGTCAGAAGTTTTTTTAGAAAACAGGCTTTGCCAAATCTTTTTGGGCTGAAAGTGAGTCTTAAGATCTTCGAGGGCCTTTGCCAAATAGCTGCGCAATAAAGCCTGCAGCCAAGGCTGTATGCAGTCGGGGTCTCTTTGGCGGAGTGCATTCTCTAGCTGTTGTTGAATGACCGCGTAGTGCTTAGGTCTCCAGTGGGGAGCGAGCCATTGAGCGAGAATTTTTTGTGTCTTTAATGGAGATGAAACGCAGATCTGAATCATGGTATCGACATCACGGGTGGCTCTAATGCTTGTGAGTTTTGCGAGTTGACGGCTCGCGACTGTGCCTAATTGCTGAGTCAGTAAGGTGATCAGTCTCTCTGTCGAGAGTTCATCAAAAATTGAGGACCAGGGCTGGATTTCGGCTGCTTTCGGCTCAAATGCTTCTAGAAGGCGAGCTAACCAAAGATCATCATTGAGGAGTTGTTTGAATTCTCGATGATGTTGCCTGGCGAGGTTGAGTGCTTTATCAATTTTTCGATTTTCGAGAGCGATTTTTATTACTCCTCCCAGCATATTCAAGGCGTCTGAGTGGAGGTCCGTGCCATGAAGAATTTTGTATTCCTCAAAAATATGTTCAAAGCGATGGAGTTGATCTTCGACTGAGCTAAATTCGATTTCCTGCCGGAACGCTTGAATAGATTTTTCGTCAATCGATAAATTGGCATGCATGGGAGGTACTGGTCCCAGATCGAGGCGAACGACTTCTACAACATCACCTAGGATTTCGGTCTCGGTTGTGAGCTCTCGAAAGCATTCGATCTTGGCCTCTTCAGAGTCTGGGCTGGGCTCATTCCAAATAAATTCATCAAAGCCGGCGTATTCGGGATCTTGAATATAGACCTGCTGATAGCCCTCGACTCGTATGAGCCAGCTTTCGAGCTGGTCTCTCGAGGGGTGCCGAAACAGAATCTCTTTAAAGCCAAGGGCTTTCAAAAAGTTAAAACCCGTCCACAGTTCATCCAAGTTTATCGATTCGTTGATTTGACGGTCGCGCAGAATCTCTGCTTCTGCTAGCCGAAGCCGAACAAAATCATTTTCACGAAGAATGAGGCTTGTGAGATTTTGCGAAGACATTATTACCTATTAATTGTAGCACTTCTCTATGACTTTGGAGCCGCGCAGCGAACCTAGATCTTTGGATTCACAGCGAGTCATTTTCGCTTTGGATCAAGATTGGTCAGAAGGAAGGCTGTGGATTGATCGCTTAGCGGGAGAGCTTTGGGGTTTTAAGGTGGGCAGCATTCTTTTTACGGAGCAGGGCCCCGAGTGTGTGCGATATCTTAAGGCGAGAGGGCAGCGTGTCTTTCTTGATCTGAAATATCATGACATCCCGAATACTGTTCGGGGTGCTGTTCGCGCTGCTTTTGACTTAGGTGTGGATTTGGTGAGTGTTCATGCGGGAGGTGGACGAAGAATGCTTGATTCGATTGCTCCGCTTCAAACGCAGCATCAAAAAATTTTAGCGATTAGTGTGTTAACGAGCTTTGATGCAGAAGACATTAAAGATTTGGGATGGTCTCGAGCGTTAGTTGATCAAGTCATGGCGATGGCAAAGTTGGCAGCCGCAGCCGGTATTCAGGGTATGGTTTGCTCTCCATTGGAGGTAGCAGCACTTCGCCGAGAGCTTCCTCATCACCTGTTGGTAACGCCGGGGGTTCGGTTCTCGTCTGTATCTCAAGATCAAAAACGAACGGCATCGGCACAACAAGCGCTGCAGGCGGGAAGTAGTTTAATTGTTTTGGGGCGAGCGCTTTCAGAAAGCGCAGATTGGAATCTTACATGGCAAGAAATCAAATCTTCTTTGGCAGACAAGTTTTAAAAGAAGCCCTGCTTCAAAAAATTCAAATCACAGAAGTTTTCTGCCAGCACGCAGGCGATGAAAAGTTTATTCAGGAGTCTTTTCGGTCCGCCAAGCTCAAGCTGCCTTCGATTCAAAAGCGTTTGCCGAGCGAAGCTCCCCAACAACATGCACAGGGAGTCGCATTTTCAACCCCGCATTCTTTCTACTTATCGGCGCTCCCCCCCGATTGGAACGAAGTGTATCCTCGTGTTCTTCTTTTGAATCATCTTCAAGATGTGCAAAATCTGGGAGCGATTTCTCGATCTGCGGCTGCGTTTGGTTTTCAGCTCGTCGTTCACGAATCGCGAAGAAGTTGCAAGCTCAGTCCAATTGCCGTTCGGATCTCTCAGGGTCAAGCTTTCAGATTAAAGTATTGGGAAGTCTCAAACCTCAGTCCTTTTTTAGACAAACTGGAGGAGCGAGACTACGAAACGGTGGGTCTCGACTCTCATCAAGCAACCCCCTTGTTTGATTGGCAACCCTCCAAGCGGATCGCGTTGCTTCTTGGCGCCGAAGAGGGTGGCATTCAGCGATCGCTTCGCGATCGTTTGCAGCAATGCTTTCAGATTCCCATGATGGCTGGAGTAGAGTCTTTGAATGTCTCTCAAGCAGCCTCTATTGCGATGGCTTGGTCTTATTCGAGCTCAAAGTCCAGTCGTAGCGAGTAAGTGAAATCCATAGAGTCTTGAATGATTACTGCAAAGCTTGCTTTCATTCCTGGGGCGTCGGTCACGGGTGGAAGCACAATGAGTTTGTGTTCCAGATCAGCTCCCAAAAGAAATTTCGAGTTCCATTTTGCAGACCAGCGCTCGAGGTTCAGTAGATCTTTGATTTGATCTAAGTGGAGTGGTGCTCCAGAAATTAAATGATTTTCAAACTTATCGATGGTCATGGTGCGAGGATTCCATGTCCCTAAAGAAAATTCGCCAAAAGCATTAATCACTAAAAACTCTGGATAGGACTGCTCAAGACCACTGAAGTCGGATGGATCAACAATGTTCCTCGAAAAAACCTCATCTTGATCGTTCCAAATAATTTCCTCTAATTTTTTCAATCGAAAGCGTTGGGCATGGCCTTGCATTGCTACAAAATTTTCAGGAACAATACCGTTCATCTTTTCAAAGAGAGAGGCATAAGATTTATCTCTAATCGAATCAAAAGCGGGTGGTTGAGT
>JBILFF010000081.1:0-10225 GCA_044351695.1 Bdellovibrionota bacterium | reverse complement strand
GGTCTATTCGCATCTGGGCTCTGGCTTTCTCGACGCTGCATAGATCCGCTTCGAAGTAGAGGCCTCAACGAGGTGCTGAAATTTTTCTTGCTGGACTTTTTGGTCTAGGATTTTCGAAGGGTCCGTACCGGACACATAGGGCCACCCCTTTTACTTAGATTTTTTTTCGTTTAGCCATGTCAGAAACGACGAAATCAGAATCGATTGTAGAACGATCGCATAGACGCTGCTTTCAATTATTTTTCCAGAGGCGAATCTCGCCCAAGCTTTTCAAAATAGAAATTGTCGCCAACATTATTTGTGAGAAGCGGCTTGATATCGCATTTTAATTCCGAGAAACTCAAGTATGTCTCATAGAATTTTAAGTTTACTTTTTGTTTTGACCTTTGGATTTATTCTTTCCGCCTGCGATGGCGCGGGAGACTCAACTTACGCCAGAATGAAGTTTGAAAAGACGGATGGAATGAGTACGTCGACCGCTTTTACCGACGAGGACTGTGCCGATGCAGGAGGATTTAATAAATGCGCGACCCCGGCGGAGTATCAGCTTGGAATTGAGCGGGCAGAAATGGTGCAATGTGGGAATAGTCTTATTGACCTCTGTACTCTCAATGATTCGGGAAGCGCCTTTACAGAGAGCTCATCGCCTAATTATTTTCCGGACGATGGTGTTGTCTCTGTAATCTCCGGAACGACCTGGGATGAAGATTATGTCGATTTTCTCGATCTTACCGCCGGAGGCATTGTCTTACGGGTAACTTATATGCAAGTTCGTTTTCCGAACACCGCGGATGTGGAGCCGGATTATCGTCGTGCGACCGTTCGACTCTGTCTCATCGATGACTGTGTCACAGGCGCGGAGCGTGGCGACATCTTGGTGCGGCTGAATGGGCTCACTGAGTTTAAATGGTACAATGCTTCAACTTTCGGATTAGAGTCTACTCGGCCAGAGAGTCCCTTAGTTGATGCAGATGTCGCGGCGGGAGTTGATGGAAGTCTGGGTAATTTCGAGGACGCTTACTTGGCGATTCCTGTCAGCCTCGATGAAGTTTTGACGGTAGAATACGGGCGACAGAGTACGGTGACCTTAAAGCTCAATGTTGAAAAGACACTTCACTGCTCTGACTCAAATGACGACGGCATTTGCTCGCCCTCGAGCGCTGAAACTTTCTGGTTTAGTTTTCCATCTCAGTATTCTGCGAGCGTGCAAGCCGATGATGATTGAGCTAGCGTCAGTGATAATTGTTTTATTTGAGTCCCTTCGATGAGTTACGGAAGAGCTTGATTCATGCTCATCACCCGAAGGTGGTTAGTTCAAATCACAATCCCGCAACAAAATTGGCTGATTTATTGCGGGATTACGTGGGATCTGGCACACTCATTTTATGCTCTCTTATGCCATCGACGCGTCCTTAACTAAAAAGCTAAAGGCTTTGCAGTCGGCCGTTTCTCTGAAGTTCGCAGAATTGCGGGCCCTGTCCAGGGGTGAGCTTGATGCAATTCACCGATATGCTCGTATCAGCAATATCGGTGCGTCAACTCGAATTGAAAACGCCCAGCTAACGGATCCCGAGATTGATTGGATGGATACGGTCCTGAGCACCTCAGGAAAGACAACCGCCTTCCGAGAACAGAAGATGTCGATTGAGGTGAAGTTATCAAAAGATCGCGAGCGCAGCATTGAAGAGGTTGCGGGCTGTCGTGCGATGTTAGCTATTGTTTATGAGCAAGCGCAGGAGATGCTTCCTCTCGGCGAGATCCACATTCGAGCGCTACACGATGAATTGCTCAAGGAATTTGGACGAGCCAATCATTATCGCGGGCAATACAAGAAGAGTCCGAATTCAGTGATTGAGGTTAATCATCGTAATGGCAAGCAGCGAGATGTTTTTCGCACTGCCGACCCTGGCCCGATAACAAATGCGGCAATGGCGGATTTAGTGAAGTGGTATAACGATGCTTTGAAAGAAGAAGCTTGGCCGGTTGCAGTGGCGGCGGAGTTTGTGTTTCGGTTTTTGGCCATTCATCCGTTTCAAGATGGTAACGGACGCCTAGGCCGAGGATTGTTTTTATTGGCATTGATGCAGTCACCAGATCCGCACCTTGCTTTTATTTCGCGATATCTGGCGATTGATCGAGAGATTGAGCGACATCGAGAAGATTACTATCTTGTTTTAAATCGATGCTCGGATGGAAAGTTCAAATCTGATCCCAAGAAATATAAGATTCAGCATTTTCTAAACTTTATGATCAAAATGCTTAACGAGAGTTTAAGCGATATCGAGATCTTTCGAAAGAAGTACGAGGCCTATCAAGGCTTGTCTGATTCTGCATTGAAGGTGCTGCAATGTTTTCAAGAGATGCCTGAAAGAAGATTAAAGTCTGGCGAAATTGAAAAAATGTCGAAGCTGCCAAATCGAACCGTCTTTTATGCGATTCAAATTTTAGTTAAGAATAATTTTCTGCAGCGCTATGGGAGAGGCAGCGCTGTGAAGTATCAGATTGTGTTTTGAGAAGGTATGGCGATGGGAGAAGTGCGGTGGAAGATGGGTGGCAGCCCATGATCGGGCCATTAAAGAGGCGGCTACCTTTGCCATACCCTCGCAAACATTCTTCGCAATTTGCGCGTATTGATTTCGCGCCTCACGCACTTGCTTCTGCTTCATTCTCATACCGCGCCTTTCGAGATGAGTGTGTGACTAAGATTCTGAACGGCTCAAAAAGCAACAAGATGATGATCGATTACTTAAGAAAATTTCAAGAGTTCCGGAGCAGATTAGGTAGCGCTTACGTTGATGCGGATCGAAAGGGCGAATTGAATCTTCGCGAATCATGGCGTGCTGGTTTGCCCAACATGAATTTTGGAGAGGTCGCGTTTATCACTACCAATTGGACGCCGCTAAAATATGAAGGTTCGGAGCTTAGGCCAACAATATACCTTCACGGCCTTGCAGAACATCCAAACTCGATGATTCTACCAACTGAGCTCTCGCAGGAAGATGCCGTGATAGATGCTGCGCTAAGGCTGGCCGAAAAATGTAGATTGGAGGATCGAGAGCTCCTTTCTCGAGGATACAGAATGACCAAGAGCTTGGCGGCTGTGCATCGAATAGCTATTGAGTGGCTTGAAAGTGCTCGAAACTTAGTTTTTTGGGGTATCGAACTGAATGTTTACGATTGTGAGCTGAACACGCTCTTATCGTTGGGGAATCGCAGCGAAAGCTCCTATCTCAAAGTCTTTATTAAGAACCTCAAAGAGCGAGAGTCTGACCTAAAGTTGCGAGTTACGAATCTCACAATGACTTACAAGAAGGAGAGGCTCAAATACATCAAGCGTGGGTGAAAGCTTTTTAACGTGTGCCACCTTTGTGCCACCGAGGCCAGAAAAGTGCCGCAATCGAACGAACAAAAAAGAAATTCAAAAGTAAGATATCTTCTCGTGATTATTTTGTTTTTTCAATTATTTCAACGTCTTGAAAAATTCGCAGGCCTAAGCTCATAACCCGAAGGTCGTTAGTTCAAATCTAACCCCCGCAACCAATTTAAACCGGTCCGTACCGGACACATAGGTAACACATCATACCGGAGACATGGGTGACACTTTCGATTCTACCATTTTTAGGCACCACCCTTGATCAGCCGAAATGCTGTTTTGGGTTGGTCCTTAGGTTCTTGAGCGGTCGGCAGAATCGAGAAGTTCTGGGCAACGTGTTTGATCCTTTCAGCCAGTAGATGGGTGTAACCCATCGTGGTTTTGATGTCCTTGTGTCCGGCAATCTCTTGCACAGTTTTCAGATCAATACCCGCGGCAATCAAAAGTGTGATGGCAGTATGTCTCAAATCATGGAATCGGTTTTCTTTCCGCCCCACTGTTTAAGATCATTCTTCCACCTTCTATTTCGAAAGTTGTCGTGGCAGATTGGCTTTCCAGATCTTCGGAAAAAAGCGTTTCAGCTTTTTCAGATCTATTTGCGATCAACTGAATCAGTTCACGTCGAAGTTCCGCATTACACGGAATCCGGCGATTCTCTTTTCCTTTCGTTGGTCTGAATTCTCCAAGAAGCCGATCCAGTTGCCTTCGGATAAGGATGACATCCGAATCTTTCTGAATGTCTTCCGGCTTTAATCCCCAGATTTCGCCAGCTCGAAGTCCGGTGTTAATCGCCATTAAATAAGCGACATACACCCAGCGTAACGGATGACCCGTGGGATACTTTCTATCGGCGAATGTCAGAAAACTCCGAGCATCTTCGCGTTCCCAGTGAGGCAACTCGTCACGTTGTGTTTTGAGCTTCTCAAATCCGCTGATCCCAAAAAAGTGTGGAAAGGTGCCGATGGAGAAACTGGTGGCAATGCAGGCGCAATTTCAATTTTCACTTCACGAGATCACGAGCCCTTTTCCGGAAATATAAGCGCTCAGTTTGGTAAAGGTGGTGCCGGCGGAGCTGGTGCATTTCAGCTGTCTGGAAAGGGAGTGGTCGCTTCAATCGATCCAGTATCTCGAAGAATATCAGAACATCATTGGGTTGGTTGTCTCGTAAAGCGCCAGGGAAAAATTGTCGAACGGCACGACTTTGCTAATCCCGCGATTCGAAATTTGGATCTGAGTTTCTCGATTGGTAGTCCAAGCTCTTACAATGGATATGGCGAAGCATCAGGTAAGTTGGAAGTTCGGCGCGGTCAGGATGGAAAGCCGCTTTCAGCAGAAGTGGGTGCCTCACTCAATGGGGCAAATGGGAAAGATGGGGCGTCACCTCCACAGGAATTACTCTATTTTACAAAATCAAAGTTTCTTGAATCACTAACCGAGCGATGTCCTGACTGTTCACCGCTCAAAATTTTATTGGAGAAAAAAGATGATGAATGAAGTTGTATTCGATTGGCGTCGACAACAAGAAATATTCAAAATGCCTATTCAGAAAATCGCAGAGAGTATTTTTGATAGCATTGGTTCGCTCGATCTTGTTTCTGCCGAAAGACTTTTAGTAGCTCGTTTTGGCGAACTCGATTGGGAGCCGCTTCAGTCCGTTTTGGCCCACCTCGTTTTTGCTTATGAGTACATGGGAGAAGAGCAAGAGGCCGCCCGCTTCGAGCGGGCTTTGATAAAGCTACATTCGGCTGATCACGCTTAATCCTGTCAAGAAAGAGGCATAGCTTTGCAAGAATAGGTGGTTCAGAAATGGCGGATATGGCGGAAAGCTGGCGGAAAGCTGGCGGAACTGGGTCAAATCTTATCGAATAACTCCTCGAAACTGCTGGATATTCGCTATTTGCGAATATTGAATATTTGTGATATTCTTCATCTATGAAGTCATCTCCCAGTTTAAAACCTCAGGATGTTGTAGTTTTGTTGAAACTCGCCCTGAGCCCGGAACGCTCCTTCACCTACGCGGAACTTGCAAGTGAGCTCAAAATGAGTCCTTCCGAGGTACATGATGGTTTGAAGCGAGCTCATCTCGCCGGTCTCGTCGATGAAAGCAAACGAAAAGTGTTTCGACAGAGTCTCTTAGAATTTCTCGTCTATGGCCTCAGATATGTTTTCCCGACTTCACCAGGAAAAATTGTGAAAGGTCTCCCCACTGCTCATTCTGCACCGCCACTCGCTTCTCACATTCGCTCGTCAGGAGAAGAATTTGTCTGGCCAGATCCGCAAGGTAAGGTGAAGGGGCAGGAAATTTCGCCTCTCTATCGAAGTGTTCCTGAGGCGGCACGAAAGGATCCAAAACTATATGAAATCCTTTCTCTGATTGATGCGCTTCGTGTTGGTCGCGCGCGAGAAAAATCTTTTGCTAAACAAGAAATTGAATCAAGACTGATGAGCGTGCCAGCATGAATAATCAAGCTGAGATTTTCGAAGCTTTAGATATCGTCGCCGAGGGCTTAGAGAAGTTTTCTAAACCCGTAGTGTTTGTTGGCGGTTCTACTGTTCCGCTTTACTTAGATCCGGAACTGCGGATCGATGCTCGCCCTACGAAAGACGTGGATATTGTTGTCGAAGCAATTACGTGGATGGACTACCAGAAAATCGAAGATGAACTTCGACAGTTTGGATTCAAAGATCCGCTGATTCCTGGTGGTCCGCGTTGTCGAAGAGCTTACAAAGGAATCACAGTCGATGTGATGCCTACGGAAGAAGCGGGAATGGGATTCTCTTCGAAATGGTATCCTGAGGGTTTTGCATCTGCTGTTCCGTTCAAACTTCCAAGTGGACGTGAAATTAAAATTTTTAGTGTTGGTTACTTTATTCTCGCAAAACTTGAGGCCGTTTTCGATCGCGGAAAAGACCTGCGAATGAGTTCTGATCTCGAGGATATTATTACAATTATCTCTGGGCGAAGTTCAATCTCCAACGATTTAGTACCTTATCGAGATAAACTTAGCTTAAATTTAAAGAAGATTGAGACTCGTCCTGATTTCGAGGAGGCGGTTTACGGCCATCTTCCAAAGTATTCTCATCGAAACGCAGAATCTGTATTGGAGGTCATGAGGGAAATTTGTTAAATAGAACGAACTGGTGATGGGGTTCCACCAAAACCGCTCCGATTTTCTTTCGGAGATGATGACTCCTAAACAACCAAGTCTTTAAAAGGAGTAGCGATGCATCCATGGCACGACGTTGAGTACCAGTACAAAACAGGCCATCCAATTCCAGCCGTTATCGAAGTTCCAAAAGGATCTAAGGTAAAATACGAACTCGATAAGAAGAGCGGTCTGATTCGAGTTGATAGAATTCTTTTCAGCTCGGTGCACTACCCAGCGAATTATGGATTCATTCCTCGCACTTATTGCGAAGATCACGATCCGCTCGACATTTTGGTTTTAGGGCAGGAATCGGTTGTTCCTCTTGCCGTCATGATAGCAAAGCCAATTGGTGTGATGAAAATGCTCGATCAAGGTGAGGCGGATGACAAAATTATTGCTGTTCATGCCGATGATCCAGAATACTCGCACTACAATTCTATTCGTGAACTTCCTCCCCACCGATTGACTGAGGTGAAACGATTTTTCGAGGACTACAAGCTACTCGAAAAAAAGAAAGTGGTTGTTGAAGATTTTCTCGATCGGCCTGAGGCGCTCAAAGTGATCGAAAGTGCTCTTAAGTTATATGCTTCAGATATCTTGAAAGCAGGTGAAAGCGGAACCTACTTGTAGCTGTGCAGAACTTGGGCTCGTAACTCTAAGCTACTTCGCCTTACCCATCCGTAAGGCGCTTTTACTTTCACTTTGAGTTTATGGTGACGCTCTCATCTCGTCTTTTGTGGCGTTCCGCTCAAGAGCTTCTGGCCTTGCTTCATGAGCTTAGCACGCCGAAGTCGCGGGATTGTTAACAAGTAGGTTCCTTACTGTGTTGTCGGGGAGATCATAACTTACGATGAAGCCTACGTGTATTTTTCTGTGCAATTCATTTGGCTCAAGCACTACTTCTGCTCATTTAGGGGCTGACGCACTTTCGTGCCAAGCTAATGGTAGGGGTTCAACCTCTG
Organism: Bdellovibrionota bacterium; assembly: GCA_044351695.1. Lineage (GTDB taxonomy): Bacteria > Bdellovibrionota > UBA2394 > UBA2394 > UBA2394 > JBILFF01. Next base: position 2,741 of record JBILFF010000081.1, on the reverse strand, counting down.
TGTAAATTCAAAGTTTAAGGCCCCGCTCCTTAAGTTGTAATTTAACAAGTAAATTGTATACGGCTGCGATTTTCGAGTGGACCTCTTTGAGAACTTCGTTCACAAACCATGCGTTTCCTTAGGATTTACCTAGGAAAAGAACGTTTTGATATTTCTCATCGAGTTCTGCTCGCTGGGTCAAATGAATTGCACGGCTAAAAGTAGATTCCTCTTGAAATCAGCCGATCAAAGAGGCATTCGAACACTCCTAAATTTTTTTGAGACGCTAGGGATTAGTTGTCAGGGTCGGGATTGTCTGAATCTTTTTCATCTGTATCCAGATGAAAAATGAAGTGCTCAAATGCGTAAGCAAGTCCAATAAAATATGCGAGAACAATAACCAAGACGATTGCAATGCCGTTCATGAGTATCGGATGTCCTCGATTGCCATACTCAAAAAGCGATACAAAAACTGAAAAAGACGAAAAGGCTAATGCTGAATAAAATAAAAGTGCACTGCGATGCCAATGGCGAATCATGGCAACTCCAGCGACAATGAGAACGATCGAGCTTATAAACATCAAAATCACATGGAGAATTAAAGCTGAGAGTTGCGAAACAAGGCTCTCTCGTCCCTTCATCAAAAAAAAGACCCAAGCGCTTAACATCACAAGACCTACAATTAAGGCGTAGGCTCCCGCACATTTTCGGGGCAAAGAATTCGTTGTTCGCGGCTCACCTTTAATGGCTGGTTCAGGTTTGGGTTTGAAGTAGATGAGTACCATGGAGAGAATAAAAAATATCGAAAGACCGCCACCAAGTAGAATTGCAGTTACCGTTAGCCCGCTCACGACTTCACCAGGGGAGGAATTGAGTTATAACGATAAAAGTTCATAAAATTTAATCCTTGAGGTCCTGCCATAACGATCAATAGTTACGCCGATCTCATGCGGATGTCATACCACCACTGAAAATCAACCGATTACGAATTAAGTGAAACGAAGTCAAAATAGTGGATAACCACTGGTTAATATTGATATTTCTCTGTGATTTCAAAGTGTCGCAAGAGTGATCAGAACTTTCTCATCAGCCGAAAGTCGTGAGTTCGTCGCACCGAGGGTGCGCTCTCAGCCATGTTCTACAGTTTTACAGCCCGTAAAACAGGCCTTTCTTAATTCGATTAGTAGGCCTCTTTTGCAAAAAAAGATGGGAGCTCTCTCAAGCTCCCATCGTCTGTTTTAGCGATCGATTTTGATCGCCTTCTCTTTAGGTGATTCGAGAACTTACTCTTCTGCCACGATCTCGCTGATATTGAGATCGCCCACGCTAGCGCCACCGACGTGTGGCACAACAAATTCATCGCGATAATTGATATTCATCACATCGCTTTGAGTCATGCTTGCGATTTGCTCCTGGGACTTGCCCCCAAACAAGGCATCTAATCCACCGAGAATCACTCCAGAGGCCATAGCGTAGGGATTCTTCCAAAGTAGCAATCGCGCAGCAACTTTCGAGGCCCCGGTTGCCGCATTCAAATCAGAGAATTGATTTGCAGGCACTTCGGTTGAGAGTTTCAAATGATCTCGCATCAGCATGAAGGAGAGTTGCTCAGCCACTTTGTCGCGAAGATCTGAAGCATCACTCTGAAGAAAGTCAGGCGAGCTAGAGCTCACGCGAATGTCGACATACTCATTGTTGCTTACGTTACGAATGAACTCTTGCTTCTCTTTTTTTCGAAGTCCAAGAAAAGAGCTCGAGCTTTTTCGGTACAATCGCTCATACAGCATCTTAGAGCGATGGAGACGGCCCGTGACTTGAATATCGTACTTCACAGGATAGGAGTAAAAGTAGCTCAATCCAAAAACTTGTTTTCCTCTGGCAGTGTTGCCAGCGCCAACGATGCTCTCGGGTTGGGTTAAAGCGCAGTATCCAAGAGACGTCAGCTCGAGACTGAGCGACTTTGTACCTTCGAGATCGTCGGTGAACTCGCGAGACTGCTCTCGAAGACCATCCAACAATTTGCTGGCATCCATGTCTGAGCTCAATTTCGAACCCATCACTAGCTTGTAGTACTCACCCTTTGCTCGAGCCATTTCAGCATTGTCCCATTTCTGATCGCGAATCATTCGACCGCGAATAATCTCAAGCAGGCCATCTTTATTTTTAATAGCAGCAGGAAATGTAATATCCCAGGCCCCGCCTGAAGTAGGAATGTATTGAAAGCTTGTTCTAGGGTTTGCGATTTCTAAAGCTCGAATATATTCAGAGGGCGCGAGTTGAATGGTGACTCGAGTGTAACCGCCCAAATCCTTTGAGAAGTCAGTGAGTCGTGCGTTGATCTCAGCTTCAATTTTTGAAAGCGATTCGCGCTTTTTGTCCAATTCGGCTCTGATCTCTTCCCATGCATTGATCACGCCATTATTGCCGCCTTTGAGATCGGCGAGGTCTTTGCGCACCTTTCGCTGCTCTTTTTTGATGCGAGTGATCTCGTCTTCGATCTGCATGCGTTGGGCTTCTCTAGCTTGTTTGGCTTCTTTAAGACTTTGAATTTCCGCTAAAATATCCGCCTTCGAAGTCTCATCCTCCGCATCCTCCAGTTTAGATTCTAAGTCTCTTCGATCCTTTCTAATCTCATCAAGCGTTTCATTAACGCTGGAGAGGTCTTGATCCAGGCCCGAGAGATCCAAAGTTAGAGCTCGGTCCAGCTCTTGCAACTTTTCTAAAAGTACGCGGGCGTCAATTTGATTGCCAAGATCTGGAGG
>JBILFF010000080.1:0-10276 GCA_044351695.1 Bdellovibrionota bacterium | reverse complement strand
ATGTTTCATTCACTGCTTCGCTTTGTGTCTTTCATGGGCTTCATTGGCCTCATCAGCATCAGTGCTCATAGCGCTCAGCCCTCGCCCAATGATCGATCTGAAGTACTCGCCTCTTATGCTTTTCGTATCGAAGGCCATCTAAAGGATGATCTCAGTCTCGCTGAAGGCCGTGGAACGGGTCAGTTTATTCTTCGCATGCAAGCACTCGCAGAAGAGATGCGAAGAGATCCTCTACTGCAAACGACCGCAGCTGATTTGAATATTCAGCGTGAATTAGCTGAGCTTTTTCAAGCCAGCGCATCAAGTCCCCGTATTTTTCAAGTGAGTTTGCGCCCGGGTATGATCACTCAAGTGAACGAGCGACTCAAGCGGTCGGGCTTTGGCTTTATACAGGTCGAAATCAGCAAGCCTGCAAGTCTTCTCACTCAACTTTATGATCTCGCTTCGGCTCGCTTTGATCGTGCCGATCCCGAAGTGATTAAAAAACTTTCATTAGAACTTTATCCAGAGACCCAAGGAACAAAAGTCATCAAAGTGCCGCATTTCGATTCAAGCATGCTGGCCGCGATCGCCGACGGGGTCAGCCGCCACGAGAAGTCCAAGGCTTTCGAGGGATACACTTTTGAACTCGATGCTTTGATTCAATCGCATTCCCAACTGGCACTGCCCCACCCCACTCAGCCCCTCAACCACGAGGCTGCTTTTAATAAAATTCTGGCGAGTGTTCGCTTGGGTCTTGTGGTGCCTCTGGGACTTTTGGGCTCGGCCTTTTCAGGAGCTTGGTCCCCTTCTTCGTGGGCCGCAGGAGCTAGTGTTTTAGGTCAAGAAGCCAACTTTATTCGCAACAGCGGACGTTGGAATCAATTTTGGCAAAAATTTGGCCTGCAAGGCAACATTGCCATGAACCTTAATTTCGGCGCTCTTGTGACAACCATGATGATTATGACTGGAGCGGGCATGAAGGTTATTGAAGGAATGACAGCTGAAAGTGGTGACGTGATCAAGATGAGCGCCACAGCCGCTTTCTCGGTGGTGAGTTTTGTTGCTTCTTACTACGCTCTCAAGGTCATTAATTTTACGAAGCGGCTTTCGGTTGTAGCGGGAATGGTCGGAGCGATGGCTGCGGCCGTTGTGGTTTTTGGTCAATATGCGAACGTTAACCTCCCCGAATTTTTGGTGAAGTCGTTGATTATCAATACAACAACGTTTGTCGCATCATTTGGACTCGGCCAAATTATGCTGGCCCGTCTCAACCACTCCGGAGAGCTGAGCGAGGGTCGACGCTTTAGACTAGAGTCCTATTTGAACTTTTTTGGAAACGTTCCGCGTGTGATTGCCTTGGGCTCCGTGGCTCTCGCAGCGACGACGCAGCCCTGGTTTAATCTGAACACGCACCTAGGGGATCTTCAAATCGGCGGAATCAACTGGACCGACATTAAGTTTATGAAGCCCGAAGTTTATGCCTGGATGGCGCAGGCGACCGTATTTCTAACGGTTGGGCTTCCTCTTCTTTTAAAAACCAGTTTTGGAGATCGAGCACTTGATCGCCAAACCGCAGATCTTTTGGGTAAGAATGGTCAAATCGCGCGAGGCCCGCTCACGCGAGCTTGCGATCGCGCTTTGTCGTGGATCAGCAAAATCTATACGCCTTTTTGGACTCGAGCTTCACGCTCTCGATGATCCAGCAAGCTGAATTGACTTCACTGCAAAAGACGACCTAGGCTCGCTCGTGCTTTGGCTTAAATTCACTCATTTAATTTTTATGGTAGCCTGGTTTGCCGGGCTTTTTTACATGCCCCGCCTTTTTGTTTATCACTGCGAAACCACTGATGAAGCAGGACTTTTGCGCTTTGAAAAAATGGAGCGTCGATTGTTTTTTGTGATCACCTTGCCGGCAAGTTTGATTGTTTTGGCTTCGGGTCTTGGGATGATTTGGTTTTATGGCCGAGCCTATTTTAATGTGAGCACCTGGCTTCACTCCAAACTCCTTTTTGTGCTCGCGCTTTTTGTATTTCAGTTTTTTTGTTGGAAGTGGATGCGCGACTTTCGACTTCGCCGCAACACTCATTCGGCAAAGTTTTTTCGCATCATCAATGAAGCTCCGACCGTGGCTTTAGTGGCCATCATCTACTTGGTGGTCTTTAGGCCGTAAATGACTGCAGATTTTAAAAAACTTCGAGAGCAGTTTGTGGCCTACCAAACGGGTTTTTGGCTCTCTGATTTGGCTAATTTTTCTGCTCTCGTCTTTCATGAAATGCCCGATCTCAATTGGGCTGGATTTTATTTAGACGACGGAGAGAAATTAGTTTTAGGTCCTTTTTGTGGCAAGGCCGCTTGCACACAAATCGCCTACACTCGCGGCGTATGCGGAGATGCCTATCGTCAGGCACAAAGTATTCGAGTTCCCAACGTGCATCAGTACCCGGGACATCTGAGTTGCGATTCAGCCTCTCAATCAGAGCTAGTCACCCCTCTTTTTTATCAAAGCAAATTGATAGGGGTTTTTGACTTGGACTCACCCCTTCTGAATCGATTCAGTGAAGAGGACGAGCATGAGATTCAGAAACTTTTAGCAGATCTCATGGAAGGGCTGGACGATCGCTTTGTTAAAGCCTCATGTTTTGGTGCGATATGAAATCTGCAAAGTGATGAATGCAAATTTATAGACTTAGGGCCTTGCAGCGCAGATTCTGCAACGCGGCAACACTTGTTTCTTCCGAATGGGTGGCTGTAGATGTTTAGCTTTTTCATGATTTTATGCGTTGCAGATGTTGCGATGAGTCGAGGGGCTTGGGTTGCGAATTAATACGAACATGGCAGCTCTTCAGGCTCAGACGCAAATGCAGCGCACCTCTCAGGCGCTTCAGCGATCTTTTGAGCGCTTATCTTCTGGTCAGAGAGTCAACTCAGCGCGTGACGATGCTTCAGGCCTTGCTCTCGGGGTGGGCTTAGAGTCTCAAGCTCGAGGCTTAAATCGAGCCATTCTAAATATGAATGAGACTCAAGGAATGCTTAAAACTGCAGAGGGTGCTCTGCAGACGCAAATGGAATTGGCTCAGAGAATGAGAGAACTCGCCGTTCAAGCGGCCAACGGAATCCTCTCCTCAAGCGATCGAGCGAATCTTGATCAGGAGCTTCAGTCTCTGCTGGCCGAGTTTAATCGAGTGACTCGAGATGCAAATTTCAATGGCACTTTTCTTTTAGATGGCAGTTTGGGCACACCAAGCATTCAAGTGGGCGCTGAGAAGAATCAAAGCATCGAACTCGAAATGGGTTCAAGCGTAGCGTCTCAAGTATTTAGACAGACCGTCGGCTCAGGGAAATTTAATCAGGTCTCCACACTTGCGGTTGGTGGAGCCAACGATCTGCTAGAGACTGGAGATTTTAATGAGGACGGTCATTTGGATTTGATTGTGGCTCACAGCGGTGGGCTTCAAATTCTTACAGGCGAAGGCGATGGGACTTTCGCCCCTGCAAAAACCCTGTTTACTGGATCTTTAAGTCCGACTTTCGGCCGCTTGGCGGTTGGAGATGTTACAGGAGATGGACATCTTGATGTCGTCGTAAGTGGTAGGGTCCTTGTCGGAGATGGCAAGGGCGGGTTTGGGCAAGAGCTAAATGTGGGTCTAGCGGGCAATCTTGCACTAGCGGATCTCAACGAAGACGGAGCCTTAGACATCATTTCAGGTCAGGATGAAAATCAATCAGTAGCCTTAAGCGATGGAGCGGGTGGATTTTTTGATCCGGTCACGTTTTTTGAAGCCGTCGCCGGAAGCGTCTATGCAGGCGACTTTAATAACGACGGTCATCAGGACGTAATCATCTCTCGCGGCTCATCACCGCAGTTGAGCTTTTTTGCTGGAGATGGAGAGGGGAATTTATCTTTCGAGGCCCATTCGGTTCTTGATGCAGGGATAAACTCTTCCAATATTGCGATGGGCGATATCGATCAAGACGGAGATCTCGATTTTATTTATGGCAATGCGGATCAGGTATCTCTTGCGCTAAATAACGGCAGTGGCAATTTTACGGTTTCAGCAACCAAGTACTCTATTCCAGAGGGCTCGATTGGAACTTCGCTTAAGATAGAATTACGCTTGCAGGATCTTAATGCGGATGGACGAGTAGACATTGTGGCAAGAAATAGATCTGCGGCCTCTGTCTTGCTGGGCCAAGGTGGGGGGGGCTTCTCTTCCGCTAAAACGCTTGCTGACTCCTTTCGGACCTTTGCCCTGGGCGATTTAAACGGCGATGAAATTGTGGATTTGGTCGCGTTTTCTGACAGTTCGACCTTGGTTTTTGAAGCGGTAGTCACAACAGCTGCGGCCGCTGATGGAGTTCGTATTCAGACGCAGGCGCAGGCTCAAAAGCTACTGGGCATCTTAGATTATGCAATCGATAAGATCTCTGAAGAAAGCTTTAAGCTTGGCAAGCTCTCTAATCGTCTGGATTACGCGCAGTCCGTCACTGCCCAAACTCGAGAGAACTTGCTAGCAGCTCGCTCTCAAATCATGGACACCGACCTCGCCGAAGAAACCGCAGAACTCACACGTCTTCAAATCCTTCAACAAGCTCAAGCGAGTGTTCTCTCGCAATCTAATGTGAGTATGCAAATTGCTCTTCAACTTCTGAGCTTTTAAATCCAAAACTCAAGTCCTTAGCCCTCGCCATTATTTTTCGAGTAAAAACAAAAGTCTTGACCATTTAAGAAAAAATTTTAAGAGTCGCGTCAGGTTAGGGTTAAGTTTGAGTTAAAAATTAGGGGGGGTGATGCTGCTATCGTCGCGAATTTTGTTTCGATTGGTGTTTGTAGTGAGTGCTTGGTCGTCGGTGCTGCGAGCCGAATGGAGCCCGCAGCGAACAACCGTCGATTCATTTTTTGCAGGTGCCTCTGCCGTGGTGGCGGCTGACTTTGATAACGACGGCTTGCCGGATCTCGCGGGGGCTGGCTTTTATGAGGGGAGCGTCTCCTATGGCCCCGGGGGAATGCTTTCTTGGTGGAAAAATTTGGGCGCTGACTCGTGGGATCAACAAGTCGATATCAGTCCCATTCGTGGCGCCTACTCTCTGCGTGCTGCTGATATCGATCAAGACGGAGATCAAGACTTAATGGTTGTAGGACTCCCCCTCAACTCCGTCGATTGGTTTGAGAACAAGTTTATTCCGTCGGGAGAGGTCTCTTTTTCAAGGCATGAGATTGTTTCGCTGGGCGCTGGAGTTCACCCTTTTGACACACCCGTTTCTGTAGATGCAGGTGATTTAGATGGAGACGGTACCATCGATATTGCTGTGGCCTTTCAGATGTCTACAAATCCTCAGAACCCGCACTTAGTCATATTTCCGAATGAGAATGGATCGGGTGATGCGATGGGCGAAAACTGGCAGCTTGATCCGAGGGTAATCAAACTCTCCACTCCAGCCGCTTTCGGCATCAACGGATTTAGCTGGTTAAGAGTTGTTGATTTTGACCAAGATGGCCTGAATGACGTGGTGGTGTCAGTGCCGTGGAGTTGGGTTTCGGGCATCAACTTTGCTTGGTATCGAAACCAAGGAAAAGGGCAGTTCACATTCACTCCGATCGGCGGAGGAAGCCCGCAAACTGGAGGACTCCACGGAACATTTTCTGCCGACGTAGCCGATATGAACAATGATGGTCGACTCGATATCATCACCCATCAAGGCGATACCCCCGTCAAGAAGCTCGTGATGTTTCGCTCAGAGAGTCAAGATCAACAGCAGTGGTCAAAGATTATTCTGGATGAGCTTTTTTTGGGCTCAGAGGGAGAAACAAGTATCATCGCTGTGGATATAGATCAGGACGGCTTAAAAGATATTGTGGCTAGTTCTTATTTTTACGACAGTAAAGTGACCGCTTGGCGAAACGAATGCAGTGCGTTTCGTCGCTACCATGTAGACAACTTTAACGGGCATGGAATTGCGGTGGGAGACATGAATCAAGACGGCAATGTAGAGATCGTCAGCGGCTCTTGGAACTTCTACGCTGGTGAAATTGTTTACTGGACGAACCTGAACTTTGGCACTTGCCGTGGAGATTTGAATGTCGATGGGTTGATTAATTTCGATGATATCTTAGCTTTGTTTCAAAGCTGGGGAGAGATTTGTCCCAAAGAGGGTTGCTGTGCCAAGGATCTCTCGGGCGATCGAGTGGTGGACGGATCCGATTTGAGCATTGTTCTGTCTTCTTGGGGTTCGTGTTTGTAGATCGACAGGCTAGGCTTGAGTGCCGTCGTTGATCCTGGCCAGCGCATATTTCACTGGGGCATCATCTCCTTGCTTAGCCCGTCCAGAGGGCTCATAAGCCAACTTTAGACCACTCCTCCTGGTACGAAACTTGCTCTTCGTTAAGGAGAGAAAATCGTGTCGCGGCGCGAGAACTAGAAAGTTGATATGGGAGTCTTTGCATTTTGGCTTTTTATCATGACGCTTATTCGAGCAGAAGAGGCCAACTTTTGCGCGACGACGCTCGTCTCTAGTTCTCAAGCCAAAGCAAGCACTCCCGCAGAGATCGATCAAGTCTGGCTATCTTACTGGAATCCAAGTTCGAAGTCTGCAAAACTGCAGAGCCGAAACATCCTTTGGTCTTACTACTATGAAAAGTTGACCAAAATTTATCTTCCAAGCCTGAAAAAAAAGAAGCTGCAGCCCATGCTCGACGAAGGGGATCTAGAGTCTCAAGTGGCGCAAGAAATATTAGATTGTATTCAGAGTTTTAATCCGACTTTTGAGGTCAGCTTTGAAAACTTTTGCGGCCCACAAATCGTCCGGTTTACCCGACAGAATCTCTACAGAGACCAGAAGCCGCTGGGTAATCGCGCAACGGCTCAGGCCTCACAAGTTTTTTCGGATGCGCTCGAGAGCCTTAAAACACAAGGCAAATGGCCTTTCACGAGCGAAGAATTAAACGAAGAAGTTTCTCGTCAATTGCTCAAAAGATCTCGATTTGAAAATGAGCAGGCGCTTCAAAAGAAGGTGCTCTGGACTCTAGAGCGGGCAGCTAGACCTGCGACGATGAGCTTAGACGACAGGGGCTTTCAATATGAAAGCGGTCAAAGAATCTTTGAACCTAGTTTTGAATCTACGGCAGAACAAAATGTTGAAATGCAGGATTTGATCGCCTTTGTTTCGAAGGATTTCTCTATCAGAGATCAAATCATGATTGAGCTTTTATTTCAGGGGCGGACTCAAGCTGAGATCGCCACCGAGCTTCACCAGCGAGGAAAAGAACACCTTAGAAAAACCTCGATCGTCAAACTCAAAAAAAATGCCGAAGAAGCTTTTGGTGAGCTCTCTCAAAAGATTCAATTTGCAAAGGTTAGACGCACGCTCTCCGAATCCCTGAATGTTTCGCCTGCGCCCACCTCTCCTCCCCTGCTCAATCGAAGAGATTGGCTGCTGCTGACTTTACAACAACTAGACATACGAATTGACGGCAAAACGAATCGTCAACACGATAACTCAGAGTTCTATCTAGACCCCGGCAAGCCCATCGATTTCGACTCCTTCTTAAACAGTCTCTCTAGCCATCTTTCGGGGCGAGATTTGTTTTTGATTCGACTCGCTTTTCAGTCTGCGCCCGAAAAATCAATGATTGAGCAGCTTCAGAGTGCAGGATTTAAAAAGCCCAGATTACCCATCATGACGATTTTAAAAAACGATATTCGGCCCACCCTCGAATTCCGCTTGATTGACTTCACGATGGAGGAAGAACTTCGAAAACAAGGGTTTAGCATTTCGGAGTCTCGCGTCTCGCAAATTCTCAGCGATGAAATTTTGCCCGCACTGAAAAAGCGGCTTCAGCAATTAGGTCCAACACGCTCTGGGACTCAACGAGATTGATCGCGAGTTTATTCATGATCTTGCAACGATTAAAACTGCGGCTCAGCTCAGGGATGTTAGCGATGGTCTTTTTTTTAATCGCAGGTCCATCCCTCCTGGCTGAACCTGCCTGTCTTAAACTCATTTCCATGCTGGCCAAATATGTACAGGAGGATGAGGAGCGAGGGGTTTATCGGTTTTCAGAGCTTGAGCAAGAGCAGGCACGTCTTAAGCTGGTCGGAGGGCGCTACCGTGATGCTGAGGGAAATTTAGCGAATTTTAAGGGCATCAAGATGTTTATTGCCGATGAGACGGGGCAGCTGGTGGCCAATTATCGCTCCTCTCATCTCATGCATCATTCGAGTCTGGCTGCGGGTCGAGACGTAGCCATGGCCGGTTGGCTATCGATTAAAGATGGAATACCCAAAACTATTTTGAATGGATCGGGTCACTACCAGCCAAGCTTACAAGAACTCCTTCGTCTCATTCAATTCTGGCAGAATCAGAATGTCGCGCTCGAGCATTTAGAGGTGGGCTTTCGTGTTGCGATCACCTCCTCTAAAGCAGATACCTTTTACTACATGTTCAGCGTCGATGAGTTTATTCAAATGATGAAACAGAGCCCTTCGAATCCGCAACAGCTTTTAGAAATGATTATTGAATCTGACCTCAGCGTTTCAAGAAAAACAAAAGCTGCTGTTCATTTATGGATGGTCCATGGAAGGATCTCGGACTCAAATCTTCAGCGTTTACGAACAAGCATCCAACAAGATGATCGCGAAGTCCTCGAGGACTTGTTTGAACTTCTTCCTTCTGCTCATTTTGATGAACTGCTTAAAAGGATTGTCGACATTCCTCATCCCATGATTCCAAAGCTCATCCATCAGCACCAACAGATGCAAAGATCTGATTAAGATCACGATCACAGAAGAAGCGAGAGAATAATTTTTTGAGATAAATTTTGCTGAACCTGAGCAGCCATAGCTGCTTGTTGCCGAATTTGGTTGACGATCAAGTCGGCCACCTCAACACCCAGGTCGGCGCTTGCGACGCTTAGACGAGCTTCTTCATAAGTGTCAGCCAAGAGCAAACTTGCATCCATCGAAATACGAAGACGCGACTGAAGCACGTCTAAACTCACCTGTCTCTCTTTTAAGCGCTCGATGGCTTTATCCAAGGTGGTGATCAGTCGCCCCGCTTCTTTAGGCTTTTGAACAGAAAAAGATCGGGGGGCCGTGAGAGAATCTTGCAAATAGACCCAAGCCTTTGCCACACTGTTGTTGGCAACCACGTCAAGATCTCCATCTTGATCAAGATCTAAAATTGCGTAAGAGTTAAGACCGCTGATCGATGAAATTTGAATACCACTAAAAGAGCGGTCAGCTTCTCCATCGGTCACACTACTGCTGATCCGCGCTGCGGTTGTTATAGCGTCGGGCGTATTGCCGATCGCTCTTGAAGTTACATATATATTGGTTCCATCGCGAGTCACCTCAAAGTCGCTTGAAATTCGTGTCGCCATCGCGCTTGCAAGCTTAGAGGCCACGCTCGAAGCAGAGTCGCCACTGCTTAAATCTACCCCCCAGTTTATATAGGGAAGAAAGGGTTGAGTCCCCACTCCATCGACGCGGAACCAAAATCCAAATCCACTCCCTGCAGGATTAAAGACAGATACGTAGGAGCCAGGCACGAAAGTCGATCCACCCGAAAGCACTTTAAACTCAGTCAACTCGCCAAAGCCATTGACCGTCGTACTTTGGCGCCCAACAAACTGCGCGGCACCATTGCCATAATAGATCCCCACACCTTGATTGGCGACGTTGTAAATCAAGTCCAAATAGCCATCTTCATCAAGGTCTACAAAATCGACGTTTTCAATGCTGGCCCCGGAGCCTTCGGTGAAGGTTTGAACGGCACTAAAAATGGCATCGCCATTATTTTCAAAGACCACCACTTGATTAGAAGTGCCGTAAGCCACCGCAATGTCTGCTAAGCCATCATCGTTAACATCTCCAGCAGTCATAGCGATCGGACCTCCCGCGGTGGTGAATGTGGAGTGCGAAGAAAACTGACCGAGTCCGTTTCCGAGATAAACGAGAATTTGATTGCTGCTTAAATTTGCAGTAACAAAATCAAGTTTTCCATCACCATTAAAATCTGCAAGCTCAACACTTCGCGCGCTGTTCATAGAGTAACTACTACTCGCCGTAAAGCCTCCGCTGCCATCTCCTAAGAAAATAGAGACATTATCTGAGCCCGCTACGGCGACATCTATATTTCCATCATGATTCACATCACCAACCGATACATCGTAAGGTAAGCCAGAGGCGGGGGTACTTATTGTTCCGATGGCCGAAAAACTGCCATTGCTAAAGGTATAGGAGCGCAGAGTATCGGCTGCGGAAGAGGCAAGAATGTCGTCTTTTCCGTCGTTGTTCAC